>CALDSE010000056.1 GCA_937911175.1 uncultured Sediminibacterium sp. | reverse complement strand
TTTGTTGCCGGTAGTTGAAGGTCGTAGACTTTTCTCTGCTGGGGCCAAAATGGCGAAGGTAGAGGGCGCTTATTCCATTGCCGCCACACAGATTCACCACACCGTAATGGGGCGTGATTCCATCGTTCGAGAAACCACCCGTTCAATTTATCCTGTTGGAGAAGGTGAGGCTCGGAAAAATAAAAACCTATACAATCCTGCGCATACCTTGCAGCGTTTGAACGAGCACGGTCACCACGAGGAGGCTCCTGTTTCGGAATTTGACTTGTGGAATGCTCATCCTGTAGAAAACGTAGGCCATCGTTGGGGCATGACCATTGATTTATCCACTTGTATTGGGTGTGGTTCGTGTTTGGTTGCATGTCAAGCTGAAAATAATGTTCCCGTTGTGGGCAAGGATGAAGTTCGTAGGGGTCGAGAAATGCACTGGTTGCGAATTGACCGGTATTATGCCTCAGATCAAGAATCTCAGGTTGGGAAGAAAAAGGACGAGCATTCTTTCAATTACACCTTGGCAGAAAAAGCATCGGTTAACCCGACGGTAGTTCACATGCCTTTGATGTGTCATCATTGTAACCACGCTCCATGTGAAACGGTATGTCCTGTTGCTGCAACTACTCACAGCAATGAAGGTTTGAACCAAATGACGTACAATCGATGCATTGGAACCCGTTATTGCGCTAACAACTGTCCTTATAAGGTGCGCCGCTTTAATTGGTTCAATTATCCATCCTACAAGAAATTTACAGAAGTTAATCCGGCACAAGATGATTTGGGTCGAATGGTACTTAATCCGGACGTAACGGTTCGAACGCGCGGTGTCATGGAGAAATGTTCCTTCTGTGTTCAGCGAATTCAAAGCGTTAAACTGGATGCAAAGAAAAGTGCTCAGCCTGTAAAAGATGGCGATTTGAAAACGGCTTGTTCTGAGGTTTGTCCAACCAATGCTATAATTGTGGGCGATTGGAACGACGAAAAGTCAGAAATTCGAAAAAGTTCTAAGTCAGCACGATCGTACCAAGCGTTGGAAGAGGTTGGTGTTAAACCAAACATTTGGTATAAAGTCAAGGTAAGAAACCAAGGATAATAATTAAGAGAAAAACAAAAAGCCAAATACACTTATGGTGTATTAGAGCGTCAATTCCGCAAAACATTTGAGGAAGCTTCACGTATCAAAGGCGTTACAGGTGAAAACTTAATCAAATTATTAGAATCTCGTTTAGACAATACCATTTTTAGAATGGGTTTAGCAGCTAGTCGCCCAGAAGCACGTCAGTTAGTAGCACATAAGCATATCACTGTAAATGGTGATGTGACAAATGTACCTTCTTATACATGTCGTCCAGGTGATGTGATTGCTTACCGTCCTAAGAGTGCACACAATACTTCTATCGTTGCCAAGCAACGTGGTAGAAATACTAAGTTCAGCTGGGTAGATTGGAATGAAACGACCAATACGGGTACTTTTATTACAATGCCAGAGCGTGAAGCGGTTCCTGAAAATATTAAGGAGCAACTAATCGTCGAATTGTATTCTAAGTAGTAGTATATAATAGTATTATAACAATAGTACTTTATAATATAAGCAACTAACAAAATTTCTTCCTCACGGAAGATTCAAATAAAAAATAAATTGACATGGCTATATTAAGTTTTCAAAAACCAGACAAAATTGTTTTACAAAAAGCAAATGACTTTGAAGGACAATTCGAATTCCGTCCATTAGAGCCAGGTTTTGGTTTAACATTAGGCAACTCATTAAGAAGAGTTTTATTAAGTTCTTTAGAAGGTTTTGCAATTGTAGGTATCAAAGTAGAAGGAGTAGACCACGAGTTTGCTACTTTAAAAGGTATCACAGAAGACGTTACTGAATTAATCTTAAACTTAAAGCAAGTTCGTTTTAAGCGTAAGGCCGATCAAGATGTATCCTCTGAAAAAATTACTTTATCTATTAAAGGTAGCAGCGAATTTAATGCAGGTCATATTGGTGATGCTTCTCAGCAGTTCCAAGTAATGAACCCTGAGCTAGTTATTTGCACAATGGATTCTACTTCTAAATTAGAAATAGAATTAACGATTAGCAAAGGACGTGGGTACATTCCTGCTGAAGAGAATAAATTAAAAGAAATGCCATTTGGCTATATCGCTATCGATTCTATTCACACACCTATCAAGAACGTTAAATACGCTATTGAGAACTACCGTGTTGAACAAAGAACAGATTACGAGAAATTAATTTTAGACGTAGCTACAGATGGTACTATCCATCCTGAAGATGCGGTAAAGCAAGCTTCAAGAATTTTAATTCAACATTTGATGATCATCACTGATGAGAACATCACTTTTGATAATAAAGAAGACAAGAAAGAAGATGTAGTGGATGAGCAAGTATTGCAATTAAGAAAAGTATTAAAAACTCCTTTGGAAGATTTAGACCTTTCTGTTCGTGCATTCAATTGCTTGAAAGCTGCTAAAATTAATAGCTTAAGTGAACTTGTTCAATATGAGCAAGAAGACTTAATGAAATTTAGAAACTTCGGTCAAAAATCTTTATCTGAAATCGAGCAAGTACTAATCGAAAGAGGATTAAGCTTTGGAATGGACCTTGGTAAATTAGGATTAGACAAATTAGATTTACAATAGTCGAAACACTAAAAGTAAATCACTATTTATAACGAGCGAAAGCTCAAACCTTACAATTCCTGACACGGTGTAAGGATAAAACTTAAAAGTCATGCGTCACGGAGACAAACAAAACAACCTAGGTAGAAAGAAAGCACATAGAGATGCTTTATTAATGAATTTAGCTTGCCAAGTAATTACGCACAAGCGTATTGTTACTACATTAGCTAAAGCAAAAGCTTTAAGAACTTATGTAGAGCCATTAATTACCAAAACAAAGAAAACAGCTACTAAAGAAGAAATTAGCCATAACCACAGAGTGGTGTTTAGCTATTTGAACGACAAAGCTGCAGTAAAAGAATTATTTACAGTGGTAGCACCAAAAATTGCTGCTCGTCCAGGTGGTTACACACGTATCATTAAATTAGGCATTCGTCCAGGTGACAATGCTGAAAAAGCAATGATTGAGTTAGTGGATTTCAACGAAGTGTACGGTAATTCAATAGCTACGGCTGGCGAACCTGCTAAGAAAACACGTCGTAGTAAATCAACTGCTACTGCTACTAAAAAAGCACCAGCAAAAGCGAAAGCAGAGGCGGAAGCGCCAGCAGCTGAGGCTGAAACTGCAACAGATTCACCTGAAACTGCTGCTGAATAATGAGTTTAACGAATTAACATATAAGGCAAGACTAACCGTCTTGCCTTTTTTTTGCGCTTTTTCGTCATTTCTTTTGATTCAGACAGAATGTTTAAAAGTTATTATGGAAAAGTAAAAAATTGTTTCTTTTTTTGCATAACAAAACGATTACCCAAATGAGCGCACAACCAGCAATTTTAGTTCTAGCCGATGGTCATGTATTTCACGGTCAAGCCTTTGGTAAAATTGGCACGACCACCGGTGAAATATGTTTTAATACGGGCATGACTGGTTATCAAGAAGTATTTACCGATCCTAGTTATACCGGACAAATCATTATCATGAACAATGTACACGTAGGTAACTATGGTGTTAGAAAAACTGATGTAGAAAGTAAATCGGTAAAAATTCATGGTTTAATTGGGCGCAACTTAGAAGAAAAATATAGCCGTCTATTAGCCGATGGTAATTTGAATGAATATTTAATTGAAAATAATATTATTTCTATTGAAGGCCTAGATACGAGAGCCTTGGTCATACATGTTAGAAATTCAGGTGCGATGAACTGTATTATCTCTTCAGATAATTTAGATGTAGATGCTTTAAAAGCAGAACTCGCAAAAGTGCCTAGCATGGATGGTTTAGAATTAGCCAGCACAGTGAGTACCAAAGAAATATATGAACTAGGAGATACTAGTTCAAAAATAAAAGTATCAGTTTTAGATTTTGGCGTGAAGCAGCATATACTACAATGTTTAGTAGATAGAGGTGTACATGTAAGAGTGCATCCTGCTAAAACCGATTTCGCTACTTTAAAAGCATTTAATCCTACAGGTTATTTTTTATCCAATGGTCCTGGAGATCCAGCCCCAATGGACTATGCCATTAAAACCATCAAAGAAGTTTTAAAAGAAAAGAAACCTTTATTTGGAATTTGTTTAGGACATCAATTACTAGCCTTGGCCAATGATATTCCAACTTTTAAAATGCACCATGGTCACCGTGGCTTAAACCACCCAGTGAAAAATGTAATTACAGGTTTATGTGAAATTACGACACAGAACCATGGCTTCGGCGTCGATCCTGATGCAGTGCGCAAGCATCCCAATGTAATTGTATCGCATGTAAATTTAAACGACGATTCAATTGAAGGCATTAAATTAAAAGACCGTCCTGCTTTTAGCGTACAGTACCATCCAGAAGCAACACCGGGTCCGCACGATAGCAGGTACTTATTTGATGATTTCGTATCTTTAATGAAATCGAATTAATATATTTATAGCATGTTAGAATTAGCCATCATTAATGGGCCGAATTTAAACCTACTAGGAAAAAGAGAGCCCGAGGTATATGGGCATGCTAGTTTCGAAGAATTTCTAGAACAATTAAAAAAAGATTTTCCTACTGTTCACTTTACTTATTTTCAAAGCAATATAGAAGGGGAGATTGTAGAAGCTATTCAATCTAATGGATTTAATAAAGCAGGTATTATTTTAAACCCTGCTGCCTATACCCATACTTCCATTGCCATTGGTGATGCAGTGGCTGCTATTCAAACACCTGTAATAGAAGTACATATTAGTAATGTACATGCTAGAGAGGATTTTAGAAAAATATCACATGTTTCGGCTAAATCGGTAGGTTCTATCGTTGGCCTTGGTTTAAAAGGCTATGCCTTAGCAACGGAATGGTTTTTAGCCAAGGCAGGTCCTATTCAATAAGTTTCCTTACTTTTATTGGGTGGTAGTATACTATTGCATACAAAAAACAATTTATGCCCCCAAGTACAATTAATTATCAGAAAAAACTTTGGTGGCTTATTGGAATTTCAGTTTTTGCTAAAATTCTACTTTCCTTTTTTCTTGAACTAGGGAACGATGAAGTGTATTATTATACCTATGCATTGCAGCCGGATTGGAATCATTTTGATCATCCTCCCATGGTGGGTTGGCTTATTCGTATTTTCACTTTCAACTTATACTGGTTATCGGATTTAAGTATGCGCTTAGGAAGTATTGTTTGCGCTGCACTCACTACCATTATTATTTTTGAATCGGGTACTTTATTAAAAAACGAAAAGGCAGGTTGGATTGCAGCCTTGTTATATACTTTATCTATTTATACAAGTATTATTGCGGGCTTATTCGTAATGCCCGATAGTCCTCAATTGTTGTTTTTTACCTTAAGTATTTATGTGATGTTGAATTGGGTAATGAAGCCACATGTATTTACTTTATTCGGTTGGGTTTTATTAGGCTTGTTCATTGGCCTCGCTACATTAAGTAAAGTGCATGGGCTCTACCTATGGGTGGGCTTTGGCTTATATATTATTTTTAATCAGGTAGAAAATTTAAAAGAAAAGAATGGCTATTTAGCTATACTAGTCACTTTATTATGCATAATTCCTATTTTATATTGGAATTTTCAAAACGATTTTATTACCTATCGTTTTCACTCTAAAAGAGTCATGCATACAGGTATTTCTTTTTCTAATTTTATAACACAGATAGGGGGGGAGTTCTTCTATCAAAATCCTTTAGTCTATATTGCTGTATTGATTTCTTTATTGCGTGTTAGTAAAGTAAAGTTTCAAGCAAAATCTGCTAAAGCCATCAATTTACTACTTTGGTTAAGTCTTCCTTTACTATTTATATTCTGGGCGGTCTCTTTATTTAATGCCACACTGCCGCATTGGACTGGTCCTGCCTTTATACCTTTATTTTTAATAGCTGGTGTTTACTGGGCTTCTTATTCTAGGAAGTTTATCCCCGTACTGCTGAAATTCGCCATTGGTTTTATGATACTGCTTGTCATAGGTTTTGTGGGTATTGTAAAATTCTATCCAAAGCAATTGGGTTCAGAGAAATTGGAAAATTTAGGAGAGTATAATCCTATTAACGATGTAACAGGCTGGGCCCATTTCAGTGAGGTGTTCAAGGGTATTGTAGCAAAGGATCAAATAGAGGGCAGGATGTCTAAGCAAGCGCCCATTGTAGTGCATAAATGGTTTCCTGGAGGACATTTGTTATTTTATACAGCGCCCAAAGTGAATGCAAGGGTAATTGCCATAGGAGCCTTAGAGGATGTACATAAATTTGCCTGGTTAAATGAAAGTCAAGAAGCAGTGAAAATAGGGGAAGATGCTTACTCTATCGTACCATCCAATTTACCTGCCAACCCTATAGAATTATACGGTGCTTATTTTACAAGTATTGAAAAGCCCGACACCATACCTTATATGAACAAGGGTGTGCTACTCAGAAATTTTTATGTATATAGGTTAAAAGGCTGCAAGCTTATTCCAGTTAGTATATTAAAGCCTAAAAAAGAAGAGGGAAGTATAAATAAATTAAAGGAATAAGTCTTAAAAAATAAAAGAGCCTAGAAAAGACTATCAAAATCTTTACGATAAGAAATACTCAAACCTTGTCTATTTCTTCTTCCCAAACTACTTCCCGTTATATCTAAGCTATTTCTATTAAATACAATGGCGCGTAACTTGCGGTCTCTGGTTAATATAAACTCAATATTTAAATCGGGTAACCATTGGAAGGTTCCATTTTGAATGCTTGTGGTATTGCGCACATTAAAATCTAAGTCGCCGCCTACATTTACAATAATATTATCATTTAAAAAGCTTCGGCCTAATTTTAAATTCACTCTTTGTCTATCGATCTTATTGGCATTAATGGCTAAGCCAGCGCCTGAAGGGTCAATTAAATTAGCGCTATTGTATACCGAAGAGCCAATATCAAATCTTAAATTTCTATCTCCAGTGACCTTGTTTAAAATATTGGTAACGGATTTATTAATTTCCTTGGTCAATAAATTGGAGATAGTATTAATACCAATAGTGGTGACCGTATAGGCATTGCTATTATTACTATTGCTAAAGCTTACAGGAGCAAAGGAGTTAAATACAATTAAAAAAGAAACCTGTTTCAAAATTTCATTTTCATCTCTTTCTAATCTGGAAATAAATTGAGAGAACTCATTGTCTGTGCTAATTGGGTTGCCAGGAGGGAAGGCCAGGCTAAATTTAATATCGGGTTTCGATAGTTTATTTCTAAGCCCTGCTATAACATAAACACCACCTCGGTAGGTTCTTACTGCATTACTAAAGTTACCGGTACCTACTAGTTCGTTTAAACTAATTCTTTCAGCGGTATACCTCGCATCGATGTGTAAATCGGCCTCGTAAGGGTCGCCAGTCCATTCAATAAAATTACCTGCTTCTGGAATTAAGTCAAAAGGCTTTTTGATAAAGGATTGAAAATTGAAATCGTATTTTCCAGACTCTATATTGTATTTACCTCTTATGGTTAAAGGTTCAATATTACCTGCTCTTATTTTTAATCGGCCATTACCTACGGCTTTAATGACATCCCCCGTAAGCTCATCCAAAATAAGGTCAATCTTAGTTTTATTATTGGCAGTCACTTCAAGGTCCACCACTAAGTTATAGGCAGGTATATCTGCATTCTTTTTAGCGGTTTTGCCATATTTTTTAAAAACAATAAAATCCGATTTTCCACTTTCCTTACTAGTTGAATTGGGTAAGTAAATATGCGCGCTATCATTCACATCAGCACTAATAAACATTTTAATATTTTCTTCAGGGCCTTTAATGGTCATGCCTACCTTACCAACGGCCTGTCCATAAAAACTAGCATTGTCTATGGCATTCGTATTCAATAATTCAATTTTAGGGCTAGACATTTCCATATCATACTCTAAATGCTTAAAGCCTTGATTTAATATTTTACCTTTGAATACCGCCTTTCTATTTTTACTATCTCTTATTCCAACCGTTCCAAAATCTATTCCTTCATTATTAAAGTTAATAATACTGCTATCTATAAAATACCTCACTTTGGTATAGTCTACAATAAAAGATGCTTTATCTAAACTGGCGGAACCCAGTAAATAGGGGTTTTCAATTCTGCCTCCAAAATGGATTGCGCCATTTGCTTTACCGTCTAAATGGGTAATTACACCGCCAATAAATTGTTCTACCAAACTAAATTTAGTTTTTCGCATATACAACGTGGCATCTAAGGGGCTAGTATCGTTTTTTATGTTATAGCTTCCTATTGCAGCTAAGTTATATTCGGTATTCGGGCAATTTAAGTTAAAAGGAACTTTACCTGTTGAATTTTGGTAGCCAATGGATAATTCGGCAAGTCCAATAGAATCGGCATTAAACCTAAACTGCCCTAATTTTAAATTGGCATTGAACGTAAAGTCGTTTAGTATATTTTTAAATTGAATTTTACCATTGGTGATACCTTCTAGTTTAGGGTAGCTGAAAAATACTTTTGTAAAATCGCCTAAAATAATATTTTTCAGTTCAAGTTGCAGCGCATTTTCAGTAACGGTAGAATTAGAAAATACAAATTCTTGTATGCCTTGTGTAATGGTTAGATTAGAGGCGTTAACATTATTTTTTCTTAAGATAAGGCTACCTAAATTATTGATATCCCATTTTTTTTGGTTCAAGATGAAATAGGAAGGTTGCCATTTAATAGAAATGCCATCATTGTATGTTTGTATCATACCCTTAAGCATTATTTCTTCTAAAGCCGACTTGCTTAAAGCAAAAGCAGAAAAGTTTGAGTGGTCATTACTACTATGCACACTAATATTGGGCTGTAAAAATTGGGTACTATCGGTAATATTAATAGCAGCTGCTATAATATTAACATGTACTGAATCCTTGGTGCCTGTGCCGTTAATTTTACCATTTTTAATTAAATAACTATCCCAACTAGCAAAAGGAATACTAGATACTAGGCTAATATTTTGTTTTGCAGAATTTAAGCTACCCTCCAATGTTAAATTATTGAATCCGGATATTTCTTTTTTAAATAACCTTAAATAGGGTTCGAAATAATTGGTTTTAATTTGAAAAGTAAAATCCTGATTCGTTGGTGCGTTCTTAGGAGCATTAATATAAGTAGGGAAGTAGCGTTGCATAAAGTACTGCACACTTGATGGTAAGTTTATAATATTAAATTTACCTGTAATAGAGGCCTTTATATCTTCGCTAGATAAAGTTATTTTTTTAATTCCATTTTGAATACTAGATGCTAAGGTTAAGGAATCAAAATCTAAGATGCTGGTTTCTCCTTTTAAATTTCCTTTGTAAAATTTAGCATACCCAATGAAATTATCAATACTATCTCCTTCAAAATTAAGGTCTAGCTTACCAGCAAGTTGTATATCATTTTTAGAAATATTTAAGGCCTTTAAATTTGCATAATGTAAGTCACTAACGGCAACAATTTTAGGTCTTTTTTCATTAAAGTCAATATTCAGGTTACTTGTAAAATTTACATTCTCATCTTTAATTCCTAATAAACCAATAAAGGCCTTTTTTTGTAAAATACCTTTCGTGCTTATATGAGTGTATATATATTTATTCACCTCAATAGAGTCGATATCGCCTTGAATATTGGTTTTAATATTATCTAAGCTAAAAGAACTGCCCGCAATACTTCCTTTAAAATTCACTAGGCCTATTAAGTCGTTATTTAAAAACTTACCAATATTAAATCGATTGGTTTCAAGTAAGCCTTCATAACTAGGCTCTTTTTTTGCTGGGAATTGTAGTCTTATTTCTGTTTTAGCTACACCTAATTCTGTACTAATTTGACCCTTTGTAACAAAGTCGTATAAACTGCCATTGAATTCACCTTTAAAGTTCATTGCACCTAGGCTATTTACATTTAACTCGGTTTTAGTGAGTAAGCTTGGTATCCAATTAGAAATATCGTTATAGTTAGCACTGGCAACTACACTAGTAAATTTAACTTCTGTATTACGCATATCAGGAATGCCTTTCATTGATAAGTTTCCACTAAGTGTAGACTTATTATAGGACGCTGTAAAGTCTTTTGTTTCAAAATTGGCTACAGTACCTAAAAAATGAAAACTTGTATTAACCTTTTGATGTATGTTCTGCAGGGAAGGGGCAAAATAGGCGATATCATCAAAAGCTACGTTGGCATTCACTAAATGCGCCTTCATAGTTACCTTGTCAATATAAGATGGAAAATCATTGGCTAAATCCTTGTATTGCATGGCGTAATAACTACCTATGCTGCTATTATTGGTTTTTAACAATAACTTATTAAACTCCATTATTTCTGGAGTCATTCTAAACTGCGTACTTAGTTTTTTTATTTCAAAGCCCGACTGTTCTTTCACGCGTATGCTAACAGTGGCCTTAATGGTATCTTCTATAAAACTAGCCTTACGAATATTGGCATTGATATCCTTCATTCTAATGTGATCGACATCAAAATTTGAAATAGGTTGACTGAACCCATTTTCAATCCACATTTTTCCGTTAATGACCTTTATTTCGTTTGCAAAAATTTGAAGATTACTATTGTTAAAATAGAGTTCCCCTTTTTTTCTTTTAACAGTTTTCGTGACAGTTTTAATAGGGTTCAGTCCCTTTTTATTTTGAATAAGATAATAGGGCTTATTAGCAATGAGCTGATCTATATTAATATTCTTCCCATTCATTGATTTTATATTAACTAGTATATTAGTAGAAGATAAAATAGTTTTATTACCCACCCACTGATCATCGCTAATAAATTGAAAATTAGAAATGTCTAGTTTCTTTAAATCAAATTCAGTATTTTTTTGATTACTGTCTGCTGTTTTATTGAGTTGATCTAGAATAAATTGATAATTCCACTTCGCGGTTTTACGATTCAGATACAATTTGGTATTGACTAAGCCAATGTATTTTATAATAGGTGTATTATTGGATAAGTATAAGTCGCTTAATCTTAATTTTAAAGATTCGGTATAAAATAGGGTGTCCTTATTTTCATCTCGAATAAGTATGTTTTGAACATCTAATTTATCGAACAATGAAAAGCGCACTTGACCTAATTCCACGGGGGCTCCAATGGTTTTGCTAAAAGAGGAGGCAATTCGATGTGCCACTCTGTTTTGTACCCATGGTAATAAGAATAACAGATAGGTAAATAAGAATATACCTACTACCGCTGCGGCAATAATTCTAAGTAGGGTAAATTTCTTATTTAACAATGATGGGGTTTTTGTAAAAATACAAAAATTAATAGCCAGCTACGCTATCATCACCTCTTTTATCTCCAGCCGCCATTCGTTTCCCATCGCTTGAAATAAGAATGCCATCCATTCTACCAAATTTGCCTCTTCTGATGGTTTTATAGCCCATATTTTTCAGGCTGGTCTCGATATCTTCTGGAAAGTCGGATTCTAAAGCAATCACATCTGGAATCCATTGGTGATGGAATCTGGTGGCATCAATAGCTTGCTTAATGGTCATTTTATGGTCGATGATATTCACCAGTCCTTCATATACTTGATTCGGTATTGTGGTTCCTCCTGGTGTTCCAATACTTATATAGGGTTTACCTTTAACAGTTACAAGGGTAGGCGTCATAGAACTTAACATTCTTTTACCTGGTTGTATTGAATTGGCTTCTCCTCCTAAGGCCCCATACATATTAGGTACACCTGGTTTTACACTAAAGTCGTCCATTTCATTGTTTAATAAAAAGCCTGCGCCCGCTACAATGGTTTTATTGCCATAAGTATCATTTAAAGTGGTGGTAATGGCTACCATATTTCCTTCTTTATCAATCACACTTAAATGGGTGGTTTGCTCACTTTCATTTGCCCCGCCAGCTAAAGTAACTTTACTGCTACCCGCTACGCCTTCTTTATAATCACTCATTCTTGCTTGCGCATAAGAATTACTAATTAAAGTTTTGGTAGGCACTTTCCAGTAATCAGGATCGCCCATATGTTCTGCACGATCTGCATAGGCTCTTCTTTGCGACTCCACCATTAGGTTTACAGAAGCAAGGGTATTTAATCCCATTTTCTCTACATTAAAAGGGGCAATCATTTGCATCATTTGTGCAATTAAGATTCCACCACTAGAAGGAGGGGCAAAACTTATTATATGATGGTCTCTGTAATCAAACTCTACAGGTTTTCTAAATTTAGGTTTGTAGTTTTTTAAATCTTCTAGACTAATATAGCCACCACTATGCTGCATTTCTTTAACTATATATTCAGCAGTTACACCTTCGTAAAAACCTGCTAGTCCTTTTGCTTGAATGCGTTTAAGTGTAGCAGCAAGCTCTAATTGAATAAGTGTATCACCCGCTTTCCAAACTTCTTTTTGTGTAAATGCACTTGGCGCTGAACTATGCTTTAAAAAATTAACACGGTCTGCATTTAAACCCTTGGCTTCTCTTTCTGAAATCACATATCCAAATTCAGCAAATTCAATAGCGGGTTGAATCAATTTTGCAAAAGGTAATTTCGCATAGGCATGTGTGCTTATCATACCTGCAATACTTCCTGGAATACCTGAAGCCGAAGCGCCTCTTGTCGATTTTCCATCAATAGGATTTCCTTGCGCATCTAAATACATATCTCTACTTGCAGAAGCAGGGGCTGCTTCACGGTAATCAATACCTATTAATTCTCCATTTACTTTTCTAGCTAACATAAAACCTCCTCCACCAATATTACCTGCCCCTGGAAATACGACGGCTAAACTTAGTTGAGTGGCAATAGCGGCATCAAAAGCATTGCCTCCCTCTTGCATCATGGCTGCACCTACCATACTAGCCAGTGAATGTGCCGATGTAACGGCCCCATTGTCAAATGACTTTTCTTTCACCACTTCATATTGATAAGGATTAATATGAGGATGTGCTTTTAAAAAGGGTTGGGCCATTAATTTGCCTGTAAAAAGAAGCACAAAAAACAGCATTATTAACTTGGAAATAGGGAAGGCTTGCAGCAGTTTTTTCATAGGGTTTCAATTGAGCTAGTAATTTACTTAAATATTTAGTATTCAACAAACTAGGGCCTACCATTTGTGTAAAACTATCCATATATAGCCCCTTTTTAAGCCCAAACTTCCTTATTTTTAGGGGGGATAAATAAGCCCTATATTCTATAAAATTTAAGTGTAAAAAAATGAAATTTTTTTAAATCATGCGTCAAATAGTTCTATTCATTTCAATTTGTTTTTTATTCAATACATCTTTGTATGCGCAAAAAAGCAGTGCCGAAATTTATGCCCAGATTAAAAAAATGGGGGTAGTAGGCAGTGTTTTATATGTAGCAGCACATCCAGATGATGAGAATAATAGTTTCCTTCCTTATTTGACCAAAGAAAGAATGTATAGAGCTGCTTATTTAAGTTTAACCAGAGGAGATGGTGGGCAAAATTTAATAGGTAAAGAACAAGGAGTAGAATTAGGCTTAATTAGAACACAGGAATTATTAGCAGCCCGCGCGCAGGATGGGGCAGAGCAATATTTTTCTAGAGCCTATGAATTTGGGTATAGTAAATCCTCAGAAGAAGCTTTAACTATTTGGAATCATGAAGAAGTTTTAAGTGACGCCGTTTGGGCCATTAGAAAATTTCAACCGGATATTATTATTACACGTTTTCCAAGAGATGCAAGAGCTGGTCATGGTCATCATTCAGCCTCTGCTATTATTGCCAATGAGGCATATATAGCGGCTGCCGATAGCAGTAAATTTACAGAACAATTTAAGTATGGCGTAAAACCTTGGAAAGCAAAAAGAATACTTTGGAATACTTTTAATTTTGGAACCGTTAATACCACAAGTAGCAGTCAATTAAATATTGAAGTGGGTGGATACAATGCTACCGTGGGTAAAGGCTATGGCGAAATTGGAGCCGAAGCAAGAACCATGCATAAAAGCCAGGGCGAAGGCAGGCCAAGAAGAAGAGGCACTAGTTTTGAATTTTTTGAAACCACCGGCGGTGATATTCCAAAGACAGATATTATGGAAGGGGTGAATACAAACTGGGATAGATTGCAAGCGCCAGGTATCCAACTTGCTATTAATGATATTATAAAGCAGTATGAAATAGAAAATCCGGCTAAGTCGGTACCTGCTTTAGTGAACTTATATAAATCAATTGCAGGGCTGCCTAATTCACTTTGGAGAAATTATAAATTAACTGAACTACAGTCTATTATTAAAGATGCAGCGGGTATTTATATGGAAGCCAGTTCGCAACAGCAAGAAGTTTTTCCAGGAACAAACTTACAAGTACAATTCTTTTTCAATCAAAGGTCAAATGCCCGTACTGTCTTAGAAAAAATTTCTTTACCTAGTAAGGATTCTGTTTTTGATAAAACAGTTTTAAATAATCAAAATAGTAGCTGGGATTATTCTTTTAAAGTAGCCGCTACCCAAGCTATTTCACAGCCTTATTGGTTAGTAGCACCTAAAACCGAAGGAATGTTTGTAGTGAAGGACCAAATGCTTATTGGTAAGGCTGAAAACGATCCTGCTTTTACAGCTACTTGTTCGGTACTCATTGAAGGGCAATCTTTTTCTTTTACTATACCAATTCAATATAAATATGTCGACCTAACTAAGGGGGAAGTATTCCAACCCATTGTTGTAGTGCCTTTGCGTGAAACTAAATACGATAAAGAAGTAGTCTTGATGAATGCAGGCAAGCCTGTCAAACTAGGCTATCAAGAAATTAATCATACAGGCAGTACTCTGCATCAAGAAGTGGAAGTAAAATTAGCTAGCCAAAATTTACCCACTGCCTTAGATCAATTATATAAAAGAACTATTCAGTACGATCATATCCCCACCATTACTTATTTCGCCCCCGCTACTACTAAATTGGTGGAGCTGAATGTAAAAACCAAGGGTACTAAAGTGGGTTATATCGATGGAGCAGGAGATAAGTTACCAGAAGCCCTTATTGAATTAGGCTATCAAGTAACTGTATTAAAAGAAAGCGATATTGAATTAAATAAATTAAAAACCTTTGATGCCATTGTGGTGGGTATTAGAGCTTATAATATGTCTGAATTTTTAACTACTCAAAATGAGGTATTGAATGAATACATTTCGCAGGGGGGTAATTTAATTGTACAATATTTAAAAAGCAATCAAGTAGGTATTCGTAAAGTGAAAGTGGGGCCTTATGCTTTTACCGTGAACTCGGGAAAAAGAGTGTCTCAAGAAAATGCAGCTGTTAATTTTGTTTTACCCACGCATTCGGTATTAAATTTTCCTAATAAAATAGAGCAGCCCGATTTTGATAACTGGGTACAAGAAAGAAGCACTTATATGGCAGAAAATGTGGATGCTCATTTTGAAGCACCACTTTCCATGAATGATAAAGGAGAAACTCCATCTACGGGAAGTTTATTAATTGCCCCTTATGGAAAAGGCAATATGGTGTATTTGAGTTTAGTTTTATTTAGACAATTACCTGCGGGGAATCCAGGAGCTTATAAATTATTAGCCAACCTCATTTCACTTCCCAAGCATTAATTCAAAATTATGAGACGCAATGTGAGCATTTTTACTTTATTAGTTATAGGCCTGGGTGTTGGCTACTTAATTAAGAATGTAAAAATTGGATTAATTCTTGGTCTTGTCATTGGACTACTTATTAGTGGCATTGGTACCAGAAGTAAATAGTTAACCAATCCATTTAAATTTCTTGGCAATAAAATAAGCAATAAGTCCAAGACTTATAACAGTAAGTCCACTTAGCATCATTTTAGTTCCTGTTGAAAAAAAGATACCTCCCCAAATAATAATGGCTAAAAATAAAGGCAGGGGATAGAAGGGCATCTTCCAAGGGAAAAAACCTTTACCTTTTCTTTTAAATAATAATAATAGTCCAATAGCCTGTCCTATAAATTGAATTAATATACGCATGGCTAGAATACCGTCAATGACTTCTTTCAGTCTGAATAATAAACTAAATACAAAGGCAATACCTCCTAGTACTAATAAAGAGCGGTGTGGAAAATGTAATTTAGGATGCAGTTCTTTAAAGAATGGAAAGAAGGACCTGTCCTGTGCAGCAGCATAAGGAATTCTACTATAACCTAGTGTGGCAGAAAATAAAGAAGCAAAGGCCACCATTAATATTAATATAGTCGCAAAGGCGCCCGCTGTAGGACCATATAGGGCCTTTATATAATCACTGACTACAAATTTACTAGTAATAATAGTTTGAAAGGGTAGTACACTGGCCACCGATACATTCATGGCTAAATATAATATAGCAATACCCGTAATGGAAATAAACATACTTCTTGGAATATTCCGACTTGGGTTTTTTATTTCCCCTCCTAAATGACAAACATTATAATAACCTAAATAACTATAAATAGTTTTTACACTGGCAAAACCAAGGGCTGCGACAAAACCATGCTGCATGGTAAAGCCATCGTTAATATGTTTGATGGGCTCTAAAAAATTGCCATGTGCAATACCTCCAAAAATAATCCAGCCCATAGTACCCAATACACCTACCCATAAAAACACGGAAATTTTTCCAATGGATTCAATTTTTCTATACAATAATAAAATTACCAGAATAACCACTAATCCACTCACTGCTTTTTCTTGAAGAAAACTTAAATGAAAAAAGTAATTGGCATACTGTGAAAAACCAATGGCTGCAGATGCGATTACAAGGGGTGCTTGAATCATAGTTTGCCATACAAATAAAAAGCTCATTAGGGAACCTGCTTTTTCACCATAGCCTTCTTTTAAAAAATGAAAACTTCCACCTGCTCTTGGTAGCGCTGCACCCAATTGACTCCATACCATCGCATCTAAATAGGAAAGTAAGGCGCCGGCTACCCAAGCATATAAAAAATAAGGCCCTCCCATAATTTGTGCCACCACACTTAATACCACAAAGGGGCCAATGCCTACCATATCAATCATGTTGATGGCCGTTGCATGTAAAAGACTTAATTTGCGTTCTAAATGGGGCTTTGTGTTACTCATGTGTTTGCCAAGTTAATAAAAAATGGTTTAAAAATTGAAATAAAATGGATGCAAGTTTTAAAACGGTAGAATGGATGAAGTATAAAACTATTTATGAGGTAAATCTTAGACAGTACACAGAGGCAGGTAGTTTTAAAGCATTCGAAGCGCATATTCCAAGATTAAAAGAAATGGGTGTTGAAGTTTTATGGCTAATGCCAGTTACACCCATAAGTGAAAAAGGGCGTAAGGGAAGTTTGGGCAGTTATTATGCATGTAGTAGTTATACAAAATTAAATGCGGAGTTTGGTTCAGAACAAGATTTTATCTCTCTTATTCAACTGGCCCATAAACATGAGATGAAGGTAATTATTGATTGGGTGGCGAATCATACAGGCAGAGAACATGAATGGATGCAGTCACACCCCGATTGGTTTAGTCAAGATGAAGATGGAAATTTTACAGAAAGAAATGGCTGGGACGATGTAGTAGATTTAAATTTTGAAAACCAAGACATGCGCGCTGCATTAATAGGTGCCATGCAATATTGGGTGCGTACTTTTAATATTGATGGATTTAGATGCGATATGGCACATCTTGTGCCTTTAGATTTTTGGAGCAAGGCAAGAAAGGCCTGTGAAACCATTAAGCCTTTATTTTGGTTAGCCGAATGCGAGGATATTGAATATCATTCCGTTTTTGATGCAAGTTATGCTTGGTCTTGGATGCATGCAACACTTAAGGTAGAAGATTTAGGGGTGAACGAAATATATAATCAACTACATGCCTATGCGCAGTATCCCAAGGGGGCCTATAAATTATTTTTCACTTCTAATCATGATGAGAATACTTGGAACGGCACTGAATATGAAAAGTATGGTATAGCTGCAAAGGCCTGGGCCGTATTTACATTTATGTGGAAGGGCATACCCTTAATTTACAGTGGTCAGGAATTACCCAATTATAAAAGATTAGCCTTCTTTGATAAAGACCCAATTGATTGGACAAATGCGCCTCAATTGGCCCCCTTTTATAAAACGCTAATTCAATTAAGAAAAAAATATAACTGCATTGTGGATGGGGATAGTTTTAATTTACCTACTTCGAATAATCAAGTAATGGCCTTTTTGAGGTATGATCATCAGCCTGAAAATAAGTCTGAAAATAAGTCTGAAAAGCAAACCATACTAGTCGTACTTAATTTTTCCCATCAAATACAGAAACTAGAATTAGCGCATGACTATTTGAATGGACAATTTACAAATGCCTTCTCGGGGCTGAGCTTTGAATTTAATAAGCAAGTAAGCTTTGAGTTAATGCCAGGTGACTATTTTGTGTATGTAAAAAGGGAGTCCTAGTTTTTAACGCTAGTATTCAATACTAGTTTCTCTTAGCCTGTTGAAAGGCTACAAACTCCATCATTTCTTGTAAAGAAAAACTACTTAGGTTTTGTGCAGCGGTCAGTCCTGCTTTTTGAGCTACTAGTACGCCATATTTACAATCGGAGAATCCTTCCACCGCATGCGCATCTGGGTTAATAGATATAAGCACATCCTTTTCTACTGCACCTGCTATATATCGCCAGTCCATATCTAAACGACGAGGATGTGCATTTAATTCTATCACTACATTATTATCGGCGCAGGCTTCTATAATGGCTGCATGATTTACGGGATATCCTTTTCTACTTAAAAGTAATCGGCCTGTAGGATGACCTAATATACTTGTATAAGGGTTATTGATGGCGTTGAGTAAACGCATCATAGCTTTTTCTTCTGTCATTTTTAAATTAGAATGGATAGAGGCAATGACAATATCAAAGCTTTCAAGGATCTCTTCTGGATAATCTAGGCTGCCATCATTTAATATATCCGACTCAATACTTTTAAAAATAACAAAGGGGGCTAGCTTTTTATTCAGGGCATCTATTTCTTTATGTTGAGCTGCAATACGTTCTATTTCTAAACCATTGGCATAGAAGGCCGATTTTGAATGGTCGCTGATGACTAAATATTCATAACCTGCTTCTTTAGCGGCCTTCGCCATCTGCTCAATAGTATGAATACCATCGCTCCAAGTACTATGTGAATGTATGATGCCCCTGATATCTTCTACCTGTATACTGGAGGCTAACCTTTTTTTATTATTGGATAGAAGGCGGGATAAAACAGCTGGGTCTTCTCTTTGGGCAGATGGAATAAAAGAAATACCTAATTGCTCAAAAATGGAGGCCTCAGAAATAAATTTAAAATTTTTCTGAAAAAGGGGGTTTTCGACCCATTTTTTTAGAAAATCGGGAGAACAGGCCAGGGTAAAATCGGTCCAATGGAAATTTTCAGGGCTTGAAATATGCCACCTAATTTCAAAATTATCAACCCCTTTACAACTTATAAATGCATCCAATTTTGTAACAATAAATTCTTTTTCAGTTAACCAATCCATTAATTTATTTTCTGATAGGGTAGTGACTACATCTAAAAAATCGATGGTCTCCATTTGTCTTTTAAAGTGACCTGAAATAATATGTTCATCCTTTGGAAATTTTTCTTGCAAACTATTTTGCAAGTTACTTGCAAGTGATTCCACTTGTTGGTATAAATAACTTCCTTGATGTTGTAAATAATATTCTAAAGACTCTTGAATATTTTGTTGCGTCTTCGCACCAAATCCTTTGTAATTTATTAATCTGTTTTCTTGACATGCATATAGTAGTTCGCCTACTGTTTCAATTTCTAATTCTTTCCAAATAGTAATAATTTTTTTAGGACCTAAGCCTTTAATTTTTAGCATTTCTAAAATGCCAATAGGTGTTTTTTCTATATAGGTTTCTAGTAGTGTAAGTCGCTTATTTTCAATGAGTTGCAATATTTTTTGCCCTATGGCTTCTCCAATGCCTCTAATAGCAAATAATTCATGCGAAGACATTTCACTCACTGGTTGAGCTAACTTATCTAATGTGTAGGCAGCATTTGTATAGGACTTTATTTTGAATGCGTTTTCGCCATGGATGTCCATTAATTTTCCAAGTAAAGTAAATTGTTCGGCGATCTCGTAATTATGCATGCGTGAATGTATAAAAAATAGTTCAAAAAAAAATCCCCCCCGTAAACGGGGAGGACTTCAAATCTATTTTTGCTGAAAGCAAAAAAGACGATTTAATTATCTTGCGATAATTATTTCTTTTTAGCAGCTTTCTTCTTAGCAGCTTTCTTCTTAGGAGCAGCTTTTTTAGCAGCTTTCTTTTTAGGAGCAGCTTTCTTTTTAGCAGCTTTCTTTCTTGGAGCAGCTTTTTTAGCAGCTTTTTTAGGAGCAGCTTTTTTTGCAGCTTTTTTAGCTTTTGCCATGTTTTTTAGATTTAATGGTTAGTAAATATGTATTAAAAATAGAAAACTTTTTTAATAACTGCAAAATTATTTTTATTAAGCTACTGTTTCTACCGGTAGGATAGACACTGTTGTACGGTTATTTCTGCCTTTTTTAAACTCCACAATTCCATTAGAAAGTGCGAATAATGTAAAGTCAGAGCCAACTCCAACGTGTTTACCAGGATGGTATACAGTACCTCTTTGGCGTATAATGATGTTACCAGATAATGCTGGTTGACCACCATAAATCTTAACACCTAAACGTTTGCTTTGGGAATCACGGCCGTTTTTTACGGAACCTTCCCCTTTTTTGTGTGCCATAGTATATTCTTTTTTCTAGCCTTTTATTAATAATGGATATATCGACTCTGGTCCTGCCTAAGCTGGATTAAGCGATGTTCTCGATTTTAATTTGTGTGTAATGTGTTCTGTGACCATGTTTCTTGCGGAAACCTTTACGTCTTTTCATTTTAAAGGCGATAACTTTATCACCTTGTACTAAGTCGTTTAAAATTTCAGCCTTCACTTTTACCTTGCTCGTAAAAGAGATGCTTCCATTGTTATCGACAAATAAAACATCGTTGAATTCAACTTTGTCTCCGGTTTTACCTTGCAGGTGAGGTACATACAAGCTATCTCCTGCTTGTACTTTAAATTGTTGTCCTGCGATTTTAACTACTGCTAACATAATGTCCAAAATTAGGACGGCAAAGGTAATTATTTTTATCCCAATTTGCAATTAATTCTCAAAAAATATAATGGGGCCTCCAAATTGCCTTAAAAACCCACATTTAATTGAGTTTTAAGGCCTAAAGTGATTTGACAATAACTAAATTAGTACCTAATTTCGCCTCGTTCTATCTATAATAATGTATCCGAATATGATTAATGTCAAATCTTTATTGGCCAAACCCTTTGCAGGTGTCATACATCGTCAAATACAGAAGGATCGCAAAACTGCCCTCAAAGACCAACAAGACATTCTAAATCAATTAATTAAAGTAGGGAAAACCACCCTTTTTGGGAAAGAACACCATTTTGACCAAGTAAAAGACTACCCAAGCTTCCAAAAAGCGGTCCCTTTAAGAGACTATGAGCAGTTTATACCCTATATAGATCAAATCAAGAAAGGCACACAAAACGTGCTTTGGAAGGGCCGACCTATCTATTTTGCCAAAACCAGCGGTACGACCAGTGGGGTGAAGTATATCCCCATTACCAAGGATTCCATCAATAACCATATTAATGGGGCAAGAAATGCCATACTTGCCTATATGTCTGTAACGGGCAATACCCAGTTTGCAGGCGGAAAAATGATATTTCTAAGTGGTTCCCCCGAATTGGAAAGAGTGGGTGGTATTCCCACGGGCAGATTAAGTGGTATTGTGAATCATCATATCCCTCAATATTTAAGAGGGAATCAACTACCGAGCTTTGAAACCAATTGTATTGAAGAGTGGGAAGAGAAATTGGATAAGATTGTTACAGAAACTTTAGGAAAGGATTTGAGTTTAATAGGAGGTATTCCACCTTGGGTACAAATGTATTTTGATAGAATTGTAGAAATAACAGGAAAGCCTGTGATTGAAATTTTTCCCAACCTACAAGTGCTTGTGCAAGGGGGTGTGAATTTTGAACCCTATAAAACAAAATTATTTGATACTATTGGAAAGCAAATAGATACCATTGAATTATTCCCCGCCAGCGAAGGTTTCTTTGCTTATCAAGATACAAGAACAGAACCAGGATTATTATTAAATACCAATAGCGGTATATTTTATGAGTTCATTCCACTTGCGAATGTACATGATGAAGCACCAATAAGAATTTCGTTAGCCGATGTACAATTAGGAGAGCAGTATGCAATGGTTATTAATAGCAATGCGGGTTTATGGGGTTATCATTTAGGAGATACTATAAAATTTGTAAGCATTGACCCCTACAGAGTCATTGTTACCGGAAGAGTCAAACATTTTATTTCTGCTTTTGGAGAACATGTGATTGGAGAAGAAGTTGAACAAGCATTATTAGAAGTGACAAAACAAATGGGGGTGTCGGTGGTTGAATTTACAGTGGCTCCTTTTATTCAACAAGGGGAAGGAAAAAGTTACCATGAATGGTTTATTGAGTTTGAAAAAAAGCCTGCGGATATGGCTTTGTTTAGTAAAAAATTGAACGAAGTACTATCTGCTAAAAATGTCTACTATGAGGATTTAATAGCAGGGTCTATATTAGCGCCCTTGCATATTAATCAAATGCAAAAAAATGCCTTTATTGATTATATGAGAGCGCAGGGAAAATTGGGGGGTCAAAATAAAGTACCCCGTTTAAGCAATGACCGAGTGATTGCCGATGCGCTAAAGCAATATATTGCGCCATAAAAAAATAATAGCTTAATTTTAATGTCTAAGAATACTATTGGATGAGTCAAAAAAGAATTGCCATTTTCGGATCAACAGGGTCTATAGGGAAACAAACCCTTGAGGTAATTGCTGCACATCCTGAATTATTTGTAGCTGAAATTTTAACAGCCCATTCTAATGAGTCTTTATTAATTGAACAGGCCTTATTGTTCATGCCCAATATAGTGGTCATCGTAGACCTTACAAAATATGCCACTGTTAAAAAAGCATTAGAAGGAAAACCTATAAAAGTTTTTGCAGGGGAAGATGCATTAGAACAAGTAGCCGCCATGGATTGTTATGATTTTATGATGGCAGGTATTGTAGGCTTTGCTGGATTAAAACCAACTTTAACCGCAGTAGAAAATGGTAAAGCCGTTGGACTTGCCAATAAAGAAACTTTAGTAGTAGCAGGTGATATAGTCATGCAAAAAGCAAAAGAAAATAAAGCAGCTATTATTCCAGTGGATAGCGAGCATTCTGCTATTTTTCAATGTTTAGTGGGAGAGCAAAATAATCCTATTGAAAAAATTATTCTTACTGCCAGTGGGGGTCCTTTCTTAGGAAAGAAACCTAATTTCTTAGTGAATGTAAAACGCGACCACGCATTACAACATCCGAATTGGTCCATGGGTGCAAAAATATCCATAGACTCTGCAACCCTTATGAATAAAGGGCTGGAGATGATTGAAGCAAGATGGTTATTTAATTTAGCGCCCAGTCAAATTAAGGTAGTAGTACACGCGCAAAGTATAATTCATAGTATGGTGCAGTTTGAAGATGGCAGTATAAAAGCGCAAATGGGTTTACCCGATATGAAATTACCCATTCAGTATGCAATGGCATTTCCGCAAAGATTAAAAAACAATTTCCCAAGGTATACTTTCGATAAACCGAATCAATTAAGTTTTGACGAACCAGATGTGAAAACATTTAGAAATTTACAATTGGCAAAAGAAGCAATGGAGAAAGGAGGCAATACACCCTGTGTTTTAAATGCAGCGAATGAAATTGCAGTCTATGCTTTTTTAAGAAATAGAATTGGATTTTTAGAAATGACAGAGCTCATTGAAAAAACTTTAGAAAAAATTAACTATATCTCCAAGCCAAGCTTGGAAGATTATTTTGAAACCGATGGAGAGGCGCGTAACTTTGCTGCCTCTTTAATACAATTATAAAATATGTACATTTTAGCATTTGATTTTGCAGCAGTGGGTGTAAAAACAGCACAGTTTATTTTATCTTTTTCAATACTGGTGGTCCTGCATGAATTAGGCCACTTTATTCCTGCGCGTTTATTCGGAACACGCGTAGAGAAATTTTATTTATTCTTTAATCCAGGATTTAGTCTTTGGAAAAAGAAAATAGGGGATACAGAATACGGTATTGGTTGGGTTCCATTTGGCGGTTATGTGAAAATTGCGGGTATGATTGACGAGAGTATGGACAAAGAGCAATTGAAAAAAGAACCTGAGTCTTGGGAACTAAGATCTAAACCTGCCTACCAAAGACTTATTGTAATGCTAGGTGGCGTGATTGTAAATGTGGTATTGGCCATTGTTATTTTTATTGGAATTGGTTGGTATTGGGGTGACGATTATTTGCCTGCAAAAAATGTGACTTATGGCGTGCATGCCAGTGCGCTCGCAAAACAAATGGGTGTTCAAGATGGAGATATCATATTGTCATTAGATAAAAAAGAATTAGAAAACTTTGATGCTTTAGAAGCTAAATTAATTTTAACGAATCCTACCACTTTAGAAGTGCAAAGAGGGGATAGTATTATCTCATTAAATATTCCTGCTACTTTAGCCACTTCACTTGCTAAGTTTAAAAAATCAGATCCCTTTGTGATTCCGCGTATACCTGTTATTATTGATTCAGTGGGTTCATCGGCTGTGGTTTTAGAAGGCGCTTTCAGCAAAAATGATACACTCTTAAAAATAAATAATACTAGTATTCAATACCAGTATGAATTTATTGAAGTGAAGCAAAAATATGCCGATTCAATTGTAATGGTTACTTCCAAAAGAGGGAATGATACAGTCTATACTAAAGCATTAATTAATGGTTCAGGTCAAATCGGTTTATTTGTAAAACTACCTTATGCATTATTTAAGACAGTGCATAAAGAATTTACTTTCTTTCAAGCCATACCTGAAGGCGTAAATCGTTGCTATACTACTTTAGATAATTATATTCAAGGCATCAAGCAAATTTTTACAGGTAAGGTAAATGCCAATGATTCTTTAGGTAGTTTAATTAGCATTGGAAATACATTTCCTGCAGCTTGGGATTGGGAACGTTTTTGGACACTAACTGCTATATTCTCTATTATACTTGCCTTTATGAATGTATTGCCTATTCCAGCCTTGGATGGGGGGCATGCACTGTTTATTATAGTAGAAATGATCACAGGCAGAAAGCCCGGTGATAAGTTTATGGAATACGCTCAAATAATGGGTATGATGCTCATGTTTGGCCTTATGCTATACGCTTTGGGGCTTGACTTTTGGCGATTATTTAAGTAATTCACAATTTATTTGTAATTTTGTAGGTTCGAATTAAGTTTTATCTCATTAGATACAATTGGGGTCGTATGGTTTTGACAGCAGTCGTAGCGGTTGGGGTAAGCATGCAGTGCGTTGGGTAATTAGCACTTTAATCTGAATACCAAACAATCAAAAGGCGAAGCAAATTTTGCCATGGCTGCTTAATTCAGTGAATTAACTTCCATTTTGGTCGAGAGAGAAGGCAGGCCTGTTGCCCGCTCCTCAGCCTAATTAAAAACAAAACAGGATGCGATAAAAGTAGGCTGTGCCTTTTATTTAAGTACCATTCAGCTAAGTGAATAATTGGTTTGTGTTTTTCCTGCTATTCGCCGACAAGTAATAAAACAATAAGCATGTAGAAGACCAATGGTAACATTGTTTGGACAGGGGTTCGACTCCCCTCGACTCCACAAAAAAACCTCACCCCTAAATAGGTGAGGTTTTTTTATAACAATAATTTATTTTTATTTTATTGCTAAGCTTAAAATTTATTTTTTAAATATACTTTTCTCTTTAGCCATTTTCTCAATAGCCTCCACCGTGCGAGGAGATCCTGCAGATAAATTTTTATTACCTGTTTCAGTAATTAAAATATCATCTTCAATTCTTACACCAATACTCCACCATTTTTTATCGCAGTTACTTCCTGGTGGAATGTAAATGCCTGGCTCCACCGTTAAGACCACGCCTGGTAATAAAGTACGCGGTCCCATATCATGCACATCTAATCCTAAATGATGTGAAGTGCCATGCGGAAAATATTTTCTAGCCTCTGCTTCATTAGCAGCAATACCTAATTTTATTAAACCTTCGTTCACTACTTTTCTAGCAGCAGCATCTGCCACACCAAAGGGAGCACCTGGCACACAGGCAGCAATACCTGCATCTTGTGCTTTTAATACTAATTCATAAATAATTTTTTGAGCGGGGGTGAATTTTCCATTGGCAGGAACGGTTCTAGTGACGTCTGCAGTATAACCATGGTATTCTGCAGCGCAATCGCTTAAAAGCATATCTCCATCATTCATCAATTTTAAATTAGTGATATAATGTAGTACGCAAGCATTTTCTGCAGCCCCATTAATACTAGGGTAGCCAGGGTATTCAGAACCATTGGCTTTAAAATGATATTCCATAATGGCCTGCGCTTGGTATTCAGTCATGCCAGGCTTAATGGCACGCATTACATCGTTATGACCTTCACAGCTAATAGCAACGGCCTTCGTAATTAAGGCAATTTCTTCTGGCTGTTTAATGCCACGAAGATTACTTAATATTGTTTGGGTACTTCTTGCTGCAATAGGCTTATTTTGTGAATTAATAATATTATCTACAATAGTTGCCATACGCGCAAGTGGGTCTTCTGCTCTTTTATATTTTGAAAAAATGTCTTCACCACGATAAGCAGAGAAAACTGAGTCTATGCTACTAAAATCAACGGCATTGGCAGTAAACTGATCATTGATAAAAACGTTTTCTATTTTATACTTTTCTTTTACACCTTCTGCCCCTAAAATTTTCCCAGTCCACAATTCTTTTTGAGGGTCTCTATTTTTTACAAAAATAAATTCAGTACCTGTTTTATTTAAAATTGTAATAGGTTGTTTAAATAATAACAATAATGCATCTGATTCTTCTAATCCTGTAAAGTAATAGAAGTTTTTATTTTGTGCATATTGAAAATCGACATCGTTCGTTCTTACGCGCACTTGAGAGGCGAAGAAAATACCTACACCATTTGCAGATAATTTTTCTTTAAATGCTGCACGACGACCTGCATGAAATTCAGGACTTAAATAATCGGTAGGATACTGAGTCGTTTGCTGAGCGAATGTTAATAAGGGGGCTACTATGATGAGTAACCAGGAAAGGATTCTTTTTGTATTCATTGCGTTTAATTTTTGCAGTTTAAAGCTAATTGGTTTTTTTGAGAATATAAAAAGAAAAGAGGGCCGCCACTTATCATAATTTTATATAAATAAGGAGAATTTTTAATCATATTTTCTTATATTTAGTAGGTCAATTTTTACATTAAATATTTAATTTAAACAGATATGAAAAACTATTGTTTCTTATTATTAGTAGGGCTCTTAGCCTTTGTTTCAAATAATCAAGTAATGGCGCAGGGAATGAAAGCAGTGCCTATTGAAGGTAGATGGGATTTGACCGTGGATTTTAATGGAGGCAAGGCCGCTTCATGGTTGGAAGTAAGACATTCTGGTATCAAAACATTAACAGGGCATTTTGTTTGGGAATCGGGTAGTGCGCGTCCTATTTCGGAAGTGTTTTTCAAAGAGGGCAAGGTTAATTTTAAGATTCCTACTCAATTTGATGTTAGCGATAAGGAAATGGTTTTTGAAGCCACTATAAAAGACGACAAACTAGTCGGCACTATTCTTAGTCCTTTAGGTAAAACATTTAGTTTTACAGGTGTAAGAGCGCCTCGTTTAATTTCAAATAAAAAACCTGTTTGGGGAAAGCCAATGCCATTATTTAATGGAAAAAATTTAGACGGCTGGCAGGCCTTGGGTAAGAATCAATGGGTGGCAGAGAACGGAGTTTTGAAAAGCCCAGCATCTGGTGCGAATATTAGAACGGTAGAAACATTTAATGATTTTAAATTACATATTGAATTTCGTTATCCTAAAGAAAGTAATAGTGGTGTGTATTTAAGAGGAAGATATGAAGTGCAAGTGGAAGATAGTAAAGGGAAAGAGCCTTTGAGTGTTTATTTAGGAGGTGTTTATGGATTTATTGACCCTTTATTTAACATGGCAAAAGAAGCAGGAGAGTGGCAGTCTTATGATATTACCTTAGTGGGTAGAGTAGTGACTGTGGTATTAAATGGTACGACTATTATTTATAATCAACAAATTCCGGGTGTAACAGGCGGTGCTTTAGATAGCAATGAAGGAGAGCCAGGCCCTATTATGATGCAAGGAGACCATGGTCCCATTGAATATAGAAATATTATCATTACACCTGCTATAAAATAATTGCTATAACTAATTATTGTAAAGTATAAATAAGCCCCCGATATTCTAGGGGGCTTATTTTATTTGCGTTTATTTCTTATCGCTCAAAAACTACTTCTTCATAAGGTACTCTGAATCGAGGGCCCCATATACCTTGCTCTGTACCTTTGCCCACGCCAATAATCATATTAATTTCAGCACCTGCTGGAAGGTTCAATGCTTTTTTAACTCTTACTTGATCAAAGCCTTCCATAGGGCAAGATTCAAATCCTTCAGCAGCGATGGATAACATAAATGTTTGTGCAGCTAAGGCACAAGATTTATGCACGGTAATTCTTTGATCCGCTTTGCCACCAAAACGTATAAATGGTTTTGAAATGCCCATAAAAAAACTAATACATCTTCTTACCAAAGCAAAAATTCCAAAAATATCACTACGATAAGCAAGAGGCATTAATTTACCATAATAGTCCAATCCTCTTTTTTCTAGTTTGGAGGGTTCCCCTTTGATGCCTGCTTTTAATCTATCATAATTCCACTTGGCTCTTTGAGGCCATAAATCTTTTCTAGTTACAAAAACTACAATTTGTTTGGCTGTTTTGGCAGCAGACTGCCCTAAGCATAAGGCCTCATATTTTTTTCTTTCTTCCTCGTTTTTAATCCAATAGAATTCCCAAAGTTGCATATTGCTACTATTAGGTGATAAAATAGCGCGCTCTATACTTCTTTTAATGACTTCATCCGGCACTTCTACTAGGGGGTCAAACCTTCGGTTTGATCTACGGCGGTCAATTATTGCCTGAAATTCGCTTGAATACATTTTATTAGAGTTAATTTATTTAATTTTATAGCGGTGCTTCTACAGAAGCGGATTGCAAATAAACCAAACTTTTCCAAACTATGCTAAAAAAAATTACCATTGGCCTTGTACTAATCATAATTGTATTAGGCGGTCTATCTTTTACTCCTCAGTTTGCACACTTGAAAAACTTTGCCTCATGGGGTGTGCATACTATTCACGATTATAAAACCCATCCAACGCGCTTGGTACCAAGCGGAGGAAAACCTCAGTACTGGCCCTTGGACTCTAGTTATAATAAACTTGTTATTTCAGATTCTCTTTTGGCCATCATGGACTCTAATGACACACATGCTTTTTTAGTCATTCAAGATGGAAAACTAATTTATGAGAAGTATTGGGATGGATATACACCTACTACTTTAAGTGGTTCTTTTTCTGCTGCTAAAAGTATGATCTCTTTATTAATTGGCATTGCAGTAGATGAAGGAAAAATAAAATCAATCGAAGAACCAGCGGGGAATTATGTGCCTCATTTTAAAACAAATGGCTTAGAAAAAGTGCGTATTAAAGATTTATTAACCATGAGCTCTGGTACCAATTACTATGAATTTGATAAAGGCTATTTTAGTTTGAATGCTTATGGTTATTATGGAGATGATGAAGAATATATGATTAGTAAAATGAAATACCAAGAACCATCTGGTGTGCATTGGGACTATCGTAGTGGAGATACACAAGTATTGGGCTTGATAGTTGAAAAAGTATTTGGTCAAAATATTTCAACACTTATTTCAGAAAGATTTATGCAACCCATGGGCGCTGAAGCAGATGCATTGTGGCTTTTAGACGGGGCCCAAAAACATGAAAAAGCTTTCTGTTGTTTCAATGGAGTAGCGCGTGACTATGCAAGATTTGGACAACTCGTATTACAAAATGGTAAATGGGGCGAGAAGCAAATTGTTTCTAGTAATTATGTTCAAGCAGCTACAACGCCAGCAACCTATTTAAAAGATGCTTACGAAAATGAAAACCCAGTAGATTTTTATGGTTATCAATATTGGATGTTCAAAGAACAAGGGCATGATATTGTGGCGCAAAATGGTTTGTTTGGGCAGTATGTTTATATTATTCGCGATAAAAATGCAGTGGTGGTTCGTTTAGGGGAATCTAAGACGGTGAAACCTGTACATCACCATCAGCCAGAAATATTTTCTTATGCAGCAGCGGCACTTTCCATTTTGAAATAAAGAACTAAGATTACAAATAAATAATAGTAGGTATTAAAAAAGACCCGCTCTACTATAAGAGCGGGTCTTTTTTGAAATATAGTGAATGGACTAGTTTAATGTCCTAATTTAATGATCTAGAAGAGGTCCATGGCTTTTGCGAAATAAGTTAAAGTGCCAGGAAGGGCTAACCAGAAGAATTCTCTGTAAACAATAAATAGGGCAATTAAAATTACAAACCATGTAAAGAAAAGTACCCAGTATTTTTTTGTATTTTTTTGCGCTTCCATTTTATGAGTTTATAAATTTTAAATTTTGGCTTCTTTGCCTTTGCAAATATACCATTTTATTTTTTATTTAGTTTTTTGGGGAAAAGAATATTCTAGGTCCACTTTCCATCCTTCTGGAGTAGATACGACCATCATTTTTTGAGCAATTTTATCTAATGAATTTTGATAATCAAAACTAGTATGGGTAGGGTCAATGCTGCGAATTTCATTAATTTGAATAGATGCTAGTCTTAATTGCTGCCTTCCTTCCTTATCTAATAAAAAATAATGAGCGGAAATGCTATCGAAAATGGCTTGATTTTGGGGGCTGGCTAAGAAGTAGTTTTTGGCCTTACTAAAATCGCCCTGCATGCAGTTTTCAATAAAATACCTGCCCCCGTCGAGGGCATTGTCTGCTTTCATTTCATCAGAGCTGCTATTGCAGGCAATGACTAAAGCTGAAAGTCCAATAAATAGAACAAGGGTTGCTTTTATATTCTTAAACATAGCCAAAGTTAATCCATAATTGGCATCTTGCATGCTTTTGGCTAAATTTGCATGAGCTTAAAATTGCAGCATGACAAAATCAAAATTGGTAGAGGAAATTATTAAAAAGCAGTCTTATTTATGTGTAGGCTTAGATTCCGATTGCGAAAAACTACCAAAGGGCTTTTCTAAGGATGCCAAAGGGGTGCTAGCATTTAATAAAGCCATCATTGATGCCACGGCTGCACATTGCGTGGGGTATAAAATAAACACAGCCTTTTATGAATCGATGGGCGTGAAAGGTTGGCAGGCCATGGAGGAAACCTTGGCGCATATACCCGATTCACATTTTACCATTGCAGATGCAAAAAGGGGAGATATTGGAAACACTTCGGCACATTATGCTAAAACTTTTTTTGAAATTTTACCCTTTGATGCGATTACAGTAGCTCCTTATATGGGTAAGGATAGTTTAGATGCCTTCTTAGCCTATTCCAATAAATTTACCATTGTGCTAGGGCTTACTTCTAATGAAGGCAGTCAAAATTTTCAACAACAAAAATTAAGTAGCGGAGAATATTTATACGAATCGGTTTTAAAGCAAGTTGCTAATTGGGGCAGTCCTGAACAAATTATGTTTGTGGTGGGTGCTACCAAGGCCCAAGAGCTTGAAAATATTCGTTCCATTATTCCGCATCATTTTTTATTAGTACCAGGAGTAGGTGCACAAGGAGGTAGTTTAGCCGATGTGACTAAGTATGGTAAAAACGAATCGGTGGGTTTATTAGTGAATGCGAGTAGAGCCATTATTTTTGCAAGTACAGAAAATGATTTTGCAGAAAAAGCAAGTACCGCTGCCGAGGCCTATGCTACAGAAATGAAAGGGCTACTTTAAAAGACCTAGTTTTATAGTTTTATATTTTCTCCTTCCGTTTTAGCAATGAATACAGTAGCTACACTATTGCCAATAATATTGGTAAGGGCTCTTGCCTCACTCATAAATTTATCTACACCTAATAAAAAGGCCAAGCCCTCAATGGGAATTTTTTGCAAGGTGGCTAGGGTAGAAGCAAGTACAATAAATCCACTTCCTGTAACGCCCGCAGCACCTTTAGAGGTGAGCATTAAAATGAAAATCATAGTGACTAGTTCTGCTGAACTTAATTGAACATTGTACAATTGTGCAATAAAAATAACGGCCATGGATAAGTAAATAGATGTACCATCTAAATTAAAAGAATAACCTGTGGGCACTACCAAACCCACCACCGATTTTGAACAACCCATTTTTTCAAGCTTGTTCATCAGTGATGGCATCGCTGGTTCTGAAGAAGAAGTGGCAAATACAATTAATAATTCTTCTTTGATATTTTTAATAAGTTGCCAAACAGATAAATTATAATATTTTAATAGTAAGCCCAGAATTACAAAAATAAATAGGGCCATGGTTAAATACATGGTGGCCATTAATTTACCCAGCGGAATTAAACTAGCTAAACCATACTTGCCTACTGCAAAGGCCATGCCTCCAAAAGCAGCAATAGGGGCTAAATACATAACATACTTTAATCCTATAAAAACATAATGCGTTAGCCTACCTAAAATATGTATGTACTTTTCTTTTTTGTTTAAGAAATTCAGTAATAATCCTATAATAATGGCCAACACTAATATTTGCAAATTGGCATTCGTTTTTATAATGCTCCAAATATGAAAATCAGGAGAGGCAGTATATTTTGAAGGGTCTTGCATTTGAATACCTTCTTTATTTATCGAGCCTGGTTTTAACCAAAGTGCCATAATAACCCCAATAGCCAATGAAAGTGTACTTACTATTTCAAAATAAATCAATGATTTAAATCCAATGCGCCCTACTTTTTTTAAATCGCCCATGCTAGCAATGCCTAGGGAGACGGTTAAAAAAATAATGGGGAAAGTAAATATTTTTATTATACTAATAAAGTACTTAGAAAGGGGGTCTAGTTGAAGGGCTAGGCTAGGTGAATAAATGCCTACTAATACACCCGAAATAATGGCTATTAATACATAAAAACTTAAATGGGTGATAATCTTTCGCATATTTATTATTGTTATTGTAAATATACTTTTTTACTGCTGATTCAGTTATCTTTGCACTTGATTGTTTTCACAATAAACTAATTTTTTATGGCAGTAAGAACCGATTTATTTGAGTCTCCCGATTATTTTCAATTAGATGAATTATTATCTGAGGAACATTTGATGGTCAGAAAAGCGGTGAGAGACTATGTCAAAAAAGAAATTTCACCCATTATAGAAGACTATGCACAACGTGCTGAATTTCCTACTCAAATTATTAAACAATTAGGAGATATGGGTTGCTTTGGTCCAACGGTGCCTGCTGAATATGGCGGCGGCGGTTTGGACTATATTAGTTATGGTATCATGATGCAGGAATTAGAAAGAGGGGATAGTGGTGTGAGAAGCACAGCGAGTGTTCAAGGTTCTTTGGTGATGTTCCCAATTCATGCATATGGAAGTGAAGCTCAAAAGAAAAAGTTTTTACCCAAATTAGCTTCTGGTGAATGGTTGGGTTGTTTTGGATTAACTGAACCAGATCATGGGTCAAACCCATCAGGTATGTTAACCAATATTAAAGACGCCGGAGATCATGTTGTACTAAATGGTGCAAAAATGTGGATTAGTAATTCCCCCTTTGCACAAGTAGCAGTGGTATGGGCTAAGAATGAAGCGGGAGAAATCGTAGGCGTCATTGTTGAAAGAGGAATGGAAGGGTTTTCAACACCCACCACCCATAATAAATGGAGTTTACGTGCGAGTGCAACAGGAGAATTGGTTTTTGATAATGTGAAAGTACCTAAAGAAAATATTTTACCAAATGTTAAAGGATTAAAAGGACCATTGAGTTGTTTGAATAAGGCAAGATTTGGTATTGCATGGGGTACAATTGGTGCTGCAATGGATTGTTATGATACTGCATTAAGATATAGTAAGGAGCGTATTCAATTTGGTAGACCTATTGGCGGATTCCAATTACAACAAAAGAAATTGGCAGAAATGATAACCGAAATCACCAAAGCGCAATTAATGGTTTGGCGTTTGGGCGTATTGATGAATGAAGGTCGTGCCACTGCTGCTCAAATTAGTATGGCTAAAAGAAATAGTTGTGAAATGGCCGCTAATATTACCAGAGATGCTAGACAAATGTTAGGTGGTATGGGCATTACGGGCGAGTACTCAGTCATGAGGCATATGATGAACTTAGAGAGTGTAATTACTTATGAAGGCACACATGATATTCATTTGTTAATTACCGGAATGGATATAACAGGATTCAACGCATTTACATAGAATTGTTCAATAAAGAAAAACTGGGTAATGGCTGCCGATAAAATATTTTTAATTGGGATGATGGGTTCGGGCAAATCTTATTGGGCACAAAAAATGGCTAAGTGGAATAAATGCGTGGGCTACGATTTAGACAAGTTGATTGAGATGAATGAAGAAAAAACAATTGCCGAAATTTTTAATGAAGACGGGGAGGATTATTTTAGAAAAGCAGAAGCGAAAATTTTAAGATGGTTTAAAGAGAAGAAAAAATTTATCATTGCTACAGGTGGCGGTACGCCTTGTTTTCATGAGAATATGCTTTGGATGAAAAAAGAAGGTATTGTTATTTGGTTGGATGAACCAGTAGAAGTATTAGTCAAAAGGTTATCACCTGAAAAACAACAACGCCCCTTAATTGCCAACTTAAGTGATACTGAAATTGCAGCATATATTGAAGATAAATTAGTAGAAAGGCATTCGTTTTATAGTCAAGCAAACTACCGATTAACTAGCGATCAAATCAATGAAACCGGCTTGAAAAAATTAATGGCAAAACATGTATCGTAAAATATTAATCTGGGGTTTAGTATTTTCTTTATTGGCAGTCGTATTCGGTGCCTTTGGAGCACATGCCTTAAAAGCATTCGTGAGCCAAGATAAATTACAAATTTTTGAAACAGGGGTGAGGTATCAATTCATGCATGCATTCGCATTAATGGGCTTATCAATCTATGGCAGTTTGCAAGCAGTAAAACAAAAAGCGCCAATAGGCTTGGGATGGTCGGCTCACTTTTTTATAGTGGGTGTTTTTCTATTTAGTGGCTCTTTATATGCATTAACTTTTCTTTCTTTAACAAGCTATCCATGGGCTCGTTTTTTGGGACCTATTACACCCTTGGGTGGACTTTGTTTTATACTCGGTTGGGCATTTTGGGTAAGGGCAGTTTATTTAGATAAAGTGGATAAGTAGGCCCTGCTATTTTCAATTTTACACATTTGCTCAAATTCCTTTTTCGTCCTATGCAGATAACTTATATTTGTTACCATGGCAAATACCCTAAAAAGTAAAAAACAATCCAAGATTAGCGAGGAGAATTTAAATCCTGATAAAGAAGCAGATGTATCGGTGACGGATGTAGTGAAAGATGAAAGAACCTCCAAAATTATGGGGGTGATAAGTTTACTCATTACCTTATTTCTATTTGTTTCTTTCACTTCTTATTTATTTACTTGGCAGGACGACCAGGACATGGTCCAATTATGGCGCACGCATTTGTTTTCTATCAACGATTTAAAAGTTAATAATTTAATGGGTTATATAGGTGCCTTTGTTGCCTATCAAATTATGTTCAATGGATTTGGGTTAGCTGCTTATTTATTTTGTTCTTTCTTTTTTGTTCTAGGCGTGAATTTATTTTTTACTAAAACTATTTTTAGTTTATGGCGCAATATTAGGTATGTGATTTTAGGCTTACTTGTTATAAGTACTTGCTTAGCCTTTGTTACAGCAGGTGCTCATTTTTCTTGGGGAGGCGCACTGGGGGAATACAGTAGTAGTTGGTTAATTAAATGGATTGGTAGTTTTGGAACCGGCGCTTTATTACTAGTAGCGGGGTTTAGTTATTTTATATGGAGGTTCAATCCTAGTTTTAATGTACCTAGTTTTAATTTCTTACTACCGAAGAAAAAGCAAGCTGCTTTTGAAGGCGATGATATAGTTGATACCGACGAAACAGCTGTCAAACAAGAATGGGATTTAAATGCAACTGAGCCACCAAATTTAGGAGGCAATAAATTAAATAACGAGTCTTTTGATGAATTAAGTTTGGAATCTGAAAAAGTATTGGAGCCGCAAGTTTTATCAGCAGCATTAACACCCACACTCATTGATACAGAGGAGCCCGTTATAGCGAATGAAGTAATAGAAGAGCCTGCACCTGCGGTTGAAAAAATAAATATTGAAGATTTTAACGGTGAATTATTAGAAGACCTTGATTTAGAAATTAAGCCAGTAGCTAAAGAAGTGATTGTGCCCGTTGGAGCTATAGGGACTGCCTATGATGCGACCTTGGATTTAAAAAATTATAAGTACCCTTCCATTAATTTATTAGAAACGCATGGCTCTGAAAAAATTGTACAAGACCCTGAGGAATTAGAGACGCATAAGAACCAAATTATTGCGACACTAAAAAATTATGATATTGCCATTCAGCGCATAGCTGCCACAGTAGGGCCTACCGTTACTTTATATGAAATTGTACCAGCCCCTGGTGTGCGTATTAGTAGAATTAAAAATTTAGAAGACGATATTGCTTTAAGTTTGGCTGCATTGGGTATTCGTATCATTGCACCCATTCCTGGTAAAGGAACCATTGGTATTGAAGTGCCGAACATTAGAAAGTCGGTAGTAAGTATGAAAACCTTACTGGCTAGTGAGAAATTTCAAAATAGCAAGTTTTCTTTACCCATTGCTATTGGTAAAAAAATTGACAATGAAAATTTCATCGTTGACTTAGCCAGTATGCCACACTTATTAATGGCAGGGGCAACGGGTCAAGGTAAGTCGGTGGGATTAAATGCTATCTTGGTTTCACTTTTATATAAGAAGCATCCTTCGCAATTGAAATTTGTTTTAGTAGATCCTAAGAAAGTGGAATTAAGTTTATACCGTGTTATAGAAAAACATTTCTTAGCAAAACTACCTGGTGAACAAGATGCAATTATTACAGATACTAAAAAAGTAATCAATACACTGAACGCCTTATGTATTGAGATGGACAACCGATACGATTTATTAAAAGAAGCAGGTTGTAGAAATATTAAAGAGTACAACGATAAATTCACGGCCCGTCGTTTGAATCCAGAAAAGGGTCATCAGTTTTTACCTTTTATTGTTTTAGTAGTGGATGAGTTTGCCGATTTAATTATGACAGCGGGTAAAGAAGTGGAAATGCCTATTGCACGTTTAGCGCAATTAGCAAGAGCGGTGGGTATACATTTAATTATTGCTACGCAAAGACCATCTGTAAATATTATTACTGGAACCATTAAAGCCAACTTCCCAGCTCGAATTGCGTTTAAGGTTTCAAGTAAAATAGATAGTCGAACTATTTTAGATGCAGGTGGCGCCGAGCAGTTAATTGGTAAAGGAGATATGCTGGTAAGTTATAATGGAGAAATTACGCGTTTGCAATGTGCTTTTGTAGACACCCCAGAAGTAGACCGCGTTTGTTCCTTTATTGCCGATCAAAAAGGATATCCTCAAGCATTTTTATTACCAGAATATGTAGATGAAAAAGAAATGGATGCGGGTAATTTTGACTCTGGCGCAAGAGATGTTTTATTTGAAGAAGCGGCCAGACTTATTGTAAGTGCTCAAATGGGTTCCACTTCCTTAATACAACGTAGAATGAAATTGGGCTATAATAGAGCCGGCAGGGTAATGGACCAATTAGAGTCGGCAGGACTGGTGGGTCCAAGCCAGGGTTCTAAGCCTAGAGAGGTTTTATACAAGACAGAGGCCGATTTAAACACCTTTTTAAAGAATCTCGATTAATAGAAAGTTTTTTATGCCCGCTGGACTTAGGCGTTTCTGTCTAACCTTAGTCATTTGTTTAAAAATTAGCTTAAAATTATCATTCACTTAGATATCGATTCTTTATTTTTGTCTATACCTAAAGAATCAATAACTAGCTTATTATGAGAATCCCCTTTATATTTCTCGCATTTTTTGCCTGTTTTTCGACATTTGCCCAAAAAGATCCCTCGGCTAAGGTCATTTTAGACCAAATTGGTGCAAAAGTGAAGAATTCTAAGGGCATACTAGTAAGTATACAAATGGTTTCCAAGAATAGTCAGGGGAAGGCAATGGGTACCAAGCAGATAAGTCTTAAGATGAAGGGAGATAAGTATTCTCTAAAACAAGGGCTAATGGAAATTCTTTGTGATGGTTTAATCATCTATAATTTTGATGGGGTAAATACCATTTCAAAGTCCAGTGTAGCGGAGTCGGATCAAACCCTAAGTCCTCAAAAATTATTAGCAGGTAACTACGATAAAGACTTCAATTACAGTCTTTTAGGTCAAACATCTTCGAATGCTACCATTGAGCTTCTACCGCTAGATAAACGCAAGAGTTTTCAAAAAGTAACCCTAGTGGTTGACAAGGTAAAATCGGCCCTTTCTTCGGCCTCCATATTAGATAAAAGCAACAATAGCACCCTTGTAAAAGTGCTTTCTATAAATTATACAGCTGTTTTAGCCGATAATCTATTCCTCTTCAATAGGGCCAAATACCCAAAAAACGTGGAAATTTTTGATTGATTTACGCCTTTTTACACGTATCTTCGCAGCCGAAATAAAAAAATAAAACCGTAGTTAATAGTTAACTACAAAAAAAGAAGTTTTACAATGGCTATATTAACATCAGAAAAGAAAGCAAGCATTTTTGCTGAATTTGGCGGAAAAGCAACTAACACAGGTTCAATTGAAGGACAAGTTGCTTTATTAACCGAGCGTATTGCGCACATTTCAGGTCACCTGAAAGCAAACCACAAAGACCATTCAACTCAAAGAGGTTTAATGCAATTAGTGGGTCAGCGTAAGCGTTTATTGGTTTATTTACAAAAACATAACCTAACGGGTTACCGCGCACTAATTGAAAAATTAGGCTTAAGAAAATAATCAACAAAAACAAATTATAGGCTGTCCCAACTGTACAACACGGTTGGGATTAGTCGTTTATATACTATCTATTCTAACAAAGAAAAGATTTAAAAAAATTAAAATGATAACACAACCTAAATCAGTCAAGTTTGAAATAAATCCAGGTCAAGAGGTATTTATTGAAACAGGTAAATTAGCACGTCAAGCAGATGGTGCAGTTACAGTAAGACAAGGCAATTGTATTTTACTCGCCACCGTTGTTGCGAATAAAGATCCTAAAGACGGACAAGACTTTTTTCCTTTAAGCGTAGACTACCAAGAAAAATTTGCATCTGCAGGTCGTATTCCTGGTTCTTTCTTTAAAAGAGAAGCGCGTTTAAACGATTATGAAATATTAACCAGTCGTTTAATTGATCGTGCACTACGTCCTTTATTCCCTGAAGATTATTTATGTGATGTACAAGTATTAATCTCTTTGATATCAAGTGATGAAAATGTAATGCCCGATTCATTAGCTTGTTTAGCTGCATCAGCTGCATTAGCCGTTTCAAATATTCCTATTAAAGAAATTATTTCTGAAGTACGTATTGGTCGCATTAAAGGAGAATTTATTATTAATCCTTCTAAAGCACAATTAGCTATTTCTGATTTTGAATTTTTAATTGCGGCTACTGAAAAGAATTTGATGATGGTAGAAGGTGAAGCAAAAGAATGTTCTGAAGAAGAATTGGTTCAATGTTTAGAAATTGCACATGAAGCCATTCGCAAACAAATTAAAGCACAAGCGGAGTTAAGAAAGGTAGTAGGTATTACTGAAGTGCGTGATTATAAAAAACCAGAACAAGATATTGCTATTAAAGATAAAGTATATGCATTCGCCAAAGCGAAAGTAACTGCCATTGCTGAAATGGGTTCTGCTAAGCATGAGAGAAGCGATGCTTTCACTGCATTGAAAAAAGAAATTATTGAACATTTAGGAACTGAAATCACCGACTTGCAAAAGAAATTAGCAGGTAAGTATTATGAGGACTTAAAATGGGAATTAGTAAGAGATATGATGGTGGACAAGCGTATTCGTTTAGATGGTCGTAAATTAGATCAAGTGCGTCCTTTAGCAATGGAAGTAGATCCACTTCCAACTCCACATGGTTCTTCTTTATTTACAAGAGGAGAAACACAATCTTTAACCACTGTTACTTTAGGTACGAAGTTGGATGAGTTAATGCAAGAGACTGCAGCAAGTGCTGAATACACTAAATTTTTCTTACACTATAATTTCCCTCCTTTCTCTACAGGAGAAGTAAAGATGATGCGTGGTGTAGGTCGTCGTGAAGTAGGTCATGGTAATTTAGCCATGCGTTCTTTAAAACAAATGTTACCAGACACCACTACCTTCCCATACACATTAAGAGTTGTTTCAGATGTATTAGAATCAAATGGTTCTTCTTCAATGGCAACCGTTTGTGCGGGTTCATTAGCACTAATGGATGCAGGTGTGCCAATGCCTAAGCACGTGAGTGGTGTGGCCATGGGATTAATTTCAAGAGAAGATGGCAAGTACGCTATTTTAACAGATATCCTAGGAGATGAAGATCATTTAGGAGATATGGATTTTAAAGTAACAGGTACACGTGATGGTATTTGCGGTGTGCAAATGGATATTAAAGTAGACGGATTAAGCATGGACATTATGCGTGAAGCATTGTCTCAAGCTAAAAAAGGTCGCTTACATATTTTAGATGCAATGTATGAGTGTATGCCAGCTGCGCGTGCAGATGTGAAACCACATGCACCAAGAATGGTTAAATTAATTATTGATAAAGAATATATTGGAGCTGTGATCGGGCCAGGTGGTAAAATCATCCAAGAGATGCAAAGAACAACTGGTGCGACTATTAATATTGAAGAAGTAGGCAACCATGGTGAAGTAAGTATCTTCTCTGCTAACAAGGATAGTTTAGATGCTGCTGTGAAGTGGATCAATGGTATTGTTGCTGTTCCAGAAATTGGAGATGAATACGAAGGGGTGGTAAAGGGTGTGAAAGAATTTGGTGCCTTTGTAGAATTCATGCCAGGCAAACAAGGTTTATTACACATTAGTGAAATAAGCTGGAAGCGTTTGGAAACAATGGATGGTATCTTTAACGAAGGAGATGTAGTAAAAGTGAAATTAGTTGGTTTGGATCCTAAAACAGGAAAGTTCAAATTGAGCCATAAAGCTTTATTACCTCGTCCAGAGCAAGCACCTCGTGAAGACAGAGGTCCTCAACAAGGTTAATAAAAATTCTATAATGATTTTTAAAATGCCTTCCCAGAATTGGGAGGGCATTTTTTTGGATTTAACTTTTTCAAAACCTTACCATTGAATAAATTCAATTTCGAGTCGAGCTTTCGAGCATGCGTAGAGTGAGACGAGGAATTGGGATTTATTCAATTGGGTAAGGTATCTTTGCCACCAATTAAAAGACGCTCAAAAACAACCCCATGTCTAAAGAATACATTCAGATAGCCTTCGATTTTGAGAACCAGGACCAATTTGAAATGTTGGTGGCTCAACTTTCTGCCCTAGGATTTGAGGGGTTCAATGAGGAAGAGGCAAGCCAAGGTATTAATGATGGGGTGAAAATGTCTAATTCACTTGGGGAAGGGGCAGGGCATTGTAAGACCTTCATACTTAATACCGAGTTTGTGGCTAATTTATTGGATAATGAATTGGATATTATATTCAAACAGCATGTTATAAAGTATTCTAAATCAATAATTAAAGAAGAAAATTGGAATGCAGTCTGGGAATCTAATTTCGAGCCAGTAAGAGTGGCTAATTTTGTAGGTATTCGAGCTAATTTTCATCCCCATTTTGAACCTAAAGTTGCTTTTGAGATAGAGATTACCCCTAAAATGAGCTTTGGAACGGGGCATCATGCCACTACATTCACCGTTATTGAATTAATGGAATCAATGGACTTTAAAGGGAAATCGGTTTATGACTTTGGAACCGGCACAGGTATTCTAGCCATCCTTGCTGAAAAGCTAGGGGCGGTATCAGTTTTGGCCGTTGATAACGACGATTGGTGTATCGAAAATTCCATAGAAAACATACAAAACAATGGTTGTCAATTGGTTAGCATTGAAAAAGTGGAATCGGCCTATCAAAAAGAAAAGTTTGATATTATTATAGCCAATGTAAATAGGCATATCATTGAGGCCAATATGCTTGCATTAACCCAATTAGCCCTTCCAGGTTCGGTATTGGTATTAAGTGGTTTACTTATTGAGGATCAAGCAGATATGATTCAATTAGCCACTGAAAATGGCTGGACATTTCAAAAATCAAGGCCTTTAAATGGCTGGATTAGCATACTGTTTATGTTTTAATTTAATGTTTAACAGCCTGTGTTAACAAATCATTAATTTTTTTCGTCGTATCTTTGCCGTCCAACCAAATTTACTATGACAGAAATTATTCTAATTATACTGGCCTATATCATCGGCTCTATTCCTACAGCAGTGTGGGTGAGTAAGTCGGTGTTTGGTATTGATATTAGAGATTACGGAAGTGGAAATGCAGGTGCAACCAATTCTTTTAGAGTATTAGGTTCTAAATGGGGCAGCTTTGTAATGCTTGTAGATGTTACCAAGGGGGTTGTTGCAACATCTTTATACATTCTTATTCCATTTTATTTAACCAACGAACTAGCAAGAACTAATTTTATGATAGCCCTAGGTATGGTGGCTGTCCTTGGACATATATTTCCCATTTTTGCCAATTTTAGAGGTGGAAAAGGGGTGGCAACCTTATTGGGAATGGCCTTAGCTATTCAACCTATGGTGGCCTTACTTTGCTTAGTGGTTTTCTTAATCACTTTACTTTCAACTCGATTTGTATCATTAAGCTCTATTTTGGCGGGGGTAGCTTTTATGGTATTGATCCTCTTTATTTTCAAAGAAAAGGAGACCATCTATCGCCTTTTCGCAATAATAGTGGCAATGATGGTGGTGGTTTCTCATCAGAAAAACATCTCCAGGCTTATGAAGGGTACCGAAAACAAAGTGCCCATTTTCAAAAACAGAGATAGAAGAAACCTTAAATAAGAATTTGCGCATCAAATTTTTTTAAGATTTCACCCAAATTTGTGGTTCTAAAAAATTAGAATTTCGTAACTTCGCCGTCCGTTAAAACTTTAAAGCTATGTCAGGTAATCAGAATATTTTAGAGAAATTGCAACTAAAGGAAGAGAAAAATTTACTGATCCAAGGCCTACCTTCTTCTGTAGAGAAGCAATTTGCTAAGCTTTCTTACAACAAGAACTTGACCCCCTTATTAAAGACTAGAAAAATTGATTTTGCGCTTATTTTCGCTATCAATCAATTACAATTGAATAATATCTTAAAAGAGGTATTTCCAGCCTTACATCCAGAGAGTAAATTATGGATTGCTTATCCAAAGACGACTTCTAAAATTGTATCTGATTTAAACAGAGACGCTAGCTGGGAAATTTTATCGAAGAACGAATACGAGGCGGTAAGACAAGTTACCTTGGACCATGTTTGGACAGCAATGCGTTTTAAGAAATTAGACCAAATACCTAATAGAAACAGAACCTTTGTTGAATTCAAGGCTGCCGATATTAAAGTAGACGATTTTGAAAAAAGATTAATTGCCCTTCCTATAGAATTAGATAAATTATTTGGTGCACATGAAGAGGCTAGAGAATTCTTTGTCTCTTTATCTATATTGAACCAAAAAGAATATTTAAGTTGGATTCAAGGTGCGAAGAAAGAAGAAACTAAACAAAAGCGTTTGGAATCAACTTTAGAAAAATTATTAGCAGGGAAGAATAGCCCGTCCGAGAAGTAGAATTTATTATTTTTTTTATAAAATATAAAAAATAATAAATTTACACTCTAATGATTTTAAGGAGCCTTTTGTTATTTAGGGGCTACTTCATAATCACCGTTCCAATACCTTGCGTTAATGCACGCTCTACTTCTTTTAAATGCTTATGTATTTGAAGTAATTGTATTTGTTCTTTTTCAGGTGCCGTTTCTAGGTCCATTTGATTTTGGCTAATCATCTTCTTTACCTTTCTTAATTTAAAGTACATTAAGCCTATTTCAATTTCATTAATAATATCTTTTACATCTTCGCGTTCTGGCTTTCCTAATTTCTCATTCCATCTAGTACTTAATTCATGGTCGGGTTCAAATAAACTCACTACCCATTTTTGTACTCTTTCATCTTCATGGTATTGAAGCGTTTTGCCATTGGGTAGCTTACCTGCATAAAACCATTTTTTATAAGCCTCTACCAAATAAACCATATCCTCATTTTCTAAAGGGAAGCTTTCTATTTCATCAAAAATCCACTGTGCCACTAATTTATTTTCTTTAGTAAGTTCGTTACCATAATCAATAATAAGTTTCACTAAATTTTTCTCGTGGGCTAAGTCTTTATCTGTAAATAAGTCGGTATCCTGTTCTTGTCCTTGAGGAAAGCTAGGCATTAGAATAGCCGCTTCGTCATAAGACATTTTCTTTTCTTCTTTAACTATCTTATCACGCTTAAACTTGTTCACTAACTGCGTTAAGCCTGTCTCGTCAATACGCAGTAGGGAAGCACACTTTCTTACATATTCTTGTAGCTTGGTAAAATCTTCTGGTTTATTAATTTTACTTAATGTCTCTGCAATCTGATTCACTAAGGCATTCTTCTTATTCAAGTCGCCACCCACTTCTTTTAATTGCACTTCTAATTGAAAGAGTACAAAATCTTTTTTAGCCGATTGTACAAATTCTCTAAAAGCGTCTGGTCCTACTTTATTGACATAACTATCTGGATCTTCTTTATCTGGAATTAATACTAGTTGCACATTCAATCCTTCTTCCAAGGCCATATCTAATCCGCGCAAGGCAGCCTTTACACCCGCTGCATCTCCATCATAAATAATGGTAAGGTTCTGTGTATATTTTTTAATAAGCCTTAACTGGTCAATGGTTAAAGAAGTACCACCACTAGCCACCACATTTTCAATACCTGCTTGGTGTAAACTAACTACATCGGTATAACCTTCTACGAGTAAACACTCATTTAATTTATCAATTGAAGTTCTTGCAAAATAAGAACCATATAAAATTTTACTCTTTACATAAATATCATTCTCGGGAGAGTTAATGTATTTAGGTGATTTATCATTTTTTGCAATTTGTCTTGCACCAAATCCAATAATTTTTCCAGTGGTATTGTGAATAGGAAAAATAATACGGTCTCTATAATTATCCTGCCACTCGCCATTGCGCTCCACTACTAAACCTGTTTTTGCAAAAAGTTCAGGATTGAATTGATTTTGAATTAAGGCCTTGGCTAAACTATCTTTATCGGAAGGGTTGTAGCCAATTTTAAATTTTTCAACAATGGGTTTTAAAAAACCTCTATGTTGCATATAGCTTTGTGCAATAGATTCACCAGCCTCTGTTTCCCAGTATTGCTTTGCGAAAAAATCCATTGCGAAATTATTAATCGCATATAAACTATCGGCTACTTGTTGTGCTAATTTTTGAGCAGGACTACTTTCCGTTTCTTCAATTTCAATATTATACCTTGCTGCTAACCATCTTAAAGACTCTACATAACTATACTTCTCATGCTCCATTAAAAAAGTAATGGTATTGCCGCTTTTGCCACAGCCAAAACACTTGTAAATTTCTTTAGCGGGGGAAACGGTAAAAGAAGGAGATTTTTCGTTGTGAAAAGGGCAGTTGCCTATAAAGTTGGTACCTCTTTTTTTCAATTTCACAAATTCACCCACTACATCAATGATGTCAATTCGGTTGGTGATTTGTTGAATGGTATTCGAGGTAATCATGAGGGCGAAAATAACTAATCTTAAGAGAAAATAGGGCTATTATTGGTTCGAAAACTCCATATCATCGCTGTCTAGTAACTCCCTTTCAATTTCCTCCATTTGAACAATGTCCCAAGCCTCTGATTCTGTGGGGGTAATGTTCATTATTTCGGCATATTCGGTCAAATCTAGGGTGTCTTGAAGGCTATTTGACAGGCCGCAAATGACAAATGAGGTATTATTCTCATAGAAGCTGCCCTGTCCCTCTGCTAATTGGGCAATAACCGGTAACTCCCAACGAGCCACTTGGCCTAGGTTCAATACCAGGTTTTTAGGGGCTTCGGCACCAATTTTAGCGATAATTTGGGCTAATTCTGGCACGAGATTTGAACTAAGGCTATTCTCGAGAATGGTGATAACAGTAAATTTCTCTTTAAGTTCGGTTTTGTATTGCATATTGGCTTAATAATAAATGGTTGATAAACAAGTAATACTTAACATACTTTAGGTCAAAAATATTCGTTATTCTTGTAACAGATCGAAATAAATATATGGATAATAATTTTTCAACACAAGTTAAGGAAATCATCTCTTATAGCCGTGAAGAGGCTTTGAGATTAGGTAATGACTTTATAGGCGCCGAGCATTTAATGCTAGGCCTTATAAGAGACCAGGAAAATACGGCGATAAAGGTATTGAAGCAGTTGAATGTAAATTTAGCAGAACTTAGAAAAGAGATTGAATTAGCCGTGAAGGATAAGTCGGGAAAGAATGTAGCCAACATAAATAGTTTGCCATTAACCAAGCAGGCTGAAAAAGTAATTCGTGTTACAGTACTTGAAGCCAAGGCACTTAAAAGTCCGATGGTAGAAACAGAGCATTTACTTTTAAGCATTTTAAAAAATAAAGAAAACATAGCGACTCAAATTTTAAATCAATTTGATATTGACTATGATTTATTCAGAACTGAATTGGGTATGATTGGATCAAATACAGATGAGCCTATCAATCGCCCTAGTGCAGAATTTCCTGAAGAAGGAGATGATGAATTTGAAGAAGAGAAAAGAGGTGGAGGTGGAGGTGCCTTTGGTGCTGCATCCAAAGCAAAGCCTGCTAGTGCAAATAAATCAAAAACACCGGTACTAGATAATTTTGGTCGTGATATTACCAAGCTTGCAGAAATGGATTCATTGGATCCTATAGTTGGTCGTGATGCAGAAATAGAAAGAGTTAGTCAAATTTTAAGCAGAAGAAAAAAGAATAATCCCATTTTAATAGGGGAGCCGGGTGTGGGTAAGACAGCCATTGTTGAAGGTTTAGCCCTTCGTATTGTGCAAAGAAAAGTAAGCCGTGTATTATTCGATAAACGTGTCATTTCTTTAGACTTAGCAGCACTAGTTGCAGGTACTAAATACAGAGGACAGTTTGAAGAGCGTATGAAGGCCATTATGAATGAGCTTGAAAAAAACAGAGACGTTATTTTATTTATTGATGAAATACATACTATTGTAGGTGCTGGTGGAGCAAGTGGTTCCTTAGACGCTTCTAATATTTTCAAGCCAGCCTTAGCGCGTGGAGAATTACAATGTATTGGTGCATCTACTTTAGATGAATACAGAATGCACATTGAAAAAGATGGTGCCTTAGATAGACGTTTCCAAAAAGTAATTATTGAGCCACCTAGTGTAGCCGATACTATTATTATCTTAAATAATATCAAATCTAAATACGAGGATTATCATAGCGTTGTATACGATCAAGAAGCCATTGAAGCTTGTGTGAAATTAAGCGACCGTTATATGACCGACCGTTTACTTCCAGACAAAGCCATTGATGTATTAGATGAAGTGGGTGCAAGAGTGCATTTGAAAAATATTAATGTGCCTTTGGATATTGTTGATTTAGAAAAACAAATTGAAGAAGTTAAGAACGAGAAAAATAGAGTGGTGAAAAGCCAACGCTTTGAAGAAGCGGCTAGCTTAAGAGATACAGAAAAGAAATTAGGCGAAGCTTTAGAAAAAGCGAAAACAAGTTGGGAAGAAGAAAGTAAGAATAAGCGTTTCCCTATCAACGAAGAAAATATTGCAGAAGTAGTAAGCATGATGACGGGCATTCCTGTAAAAAGAATGGTGGAAGCAGAAACGACTAAGCTTAAAAAAATGACGGAGGAAATGAAAACCGAAGTCATTGGACAAGATGAAGCTTTAGGAAAAGTAGTGAAAGCCATTCAAAGAAATAGAGTGGGCTTAAAGGATCCAAAAAAACCTATTGGTACTTTTATTTTCTTAGGTCCAACAGGCGTAGGTAAAACAGAGTTGGCTCGTGCGCTTGCCAGAAATTTATTTGACTCAGAAGATTCTTTAATTAGAATTGATATGAGTGAGTATATGGAAAAGTTTTCTGTAAGCCGTTTAATTGGAGCGCCTCCGGGTTATGTAGGCTATGAAGAAGGCGGTCAGTTAACAGAGAAGGTACGCCGTAAGCCATACTGCGTCATACTTTTAGATGAAATTGAAAAAGCACATCCAGATATTTATAATATTTTATTACAAGTATTAGATGATGGTATATTAACAGATGGCCTAGGTAGAAAAGTAGATTTTAAAAATACTTTAATTATCATGACTTCAAATATTGGCGCTCGTCAATTAAAAGAGTTTGGGGATGGAGTAGGATTTGCGACTGCTACGCGTGTACTTCAAACCGACGAAAACAACAGATCTGTTATTGAAAAAGCATTAAAGAGAACTTTCTCTCCTGAATTTTTAAATAGAGTAGACGATGTGGTAGTGTTTAATTCATTGACCAAAGAAAATATTTTCTTAATCATTGACATTATCATGAAAAACGTATTAGGTCGTTTAGTGACTTTAGGTTTGAACTTAGTTTTATCTGAAGAGGCTAAAGGCTTTATTGCAGATAAAGGCTATGATGTTCAATTTGGAGCAAGACCTTTACATAGAGCCATTCAAAAATATATCGAAGATCCTCTAGCGGAAGAAATCTTAAACCACAGTGTTAAAGAAGGCGATACCTTAATAGGCGATTTAGATAAAGAAAATACGAAGCTTGTTTTTACTTTACAAAAAAAGGAAAAAGAGAAAGCGCCAAAGGCTCCTAAAGAACCAAAAGAAGATTAAGTCTTGAAATATAATTAAAAAGGCCTCCTAGATAAGGGGGCCTTTTTTATGGAAAAATTTTCGAACTAAGTTTATAATAAACCTTTATATTTTAAAAGAGTATTAATTTTTATTTATTTATTTATTTCCCCAACGATAACTACTTGCTTTTAGTCCCGCTAAGTCAAGTATGCGGTGCACCACTGTATAAGCTACTTCTTCAATCGTTTGAGGCTTGCTATAAAAACTAGGAGTAGCCGGACAAATAATACCACCAGCTAAGGTGATTGTTTCCATATTTTTAATATGAATTAAGTTATAAGGTGTTTCGCGTGCCACTAGTATGAGCTTTCTTCTTTCTTTTAAAATCACATCTGCAGCCCTAGTCACTAAATCATCGCTTATACCACTTGCAATACGCCCTAAAGTACCCATACTGCAGGGCACAATAATCATAGAATTAAATTGAGCCGAGCCTGAGGCAAAGGGGGCGTTAAAATCGTTTTTTTGATAAAAATGAAAGGGGTACTTGCTGTAGTCTTTGTTGCCTAATTCTGTCTCCCAAACTACCTTTGCATTATCACTCATGACAATGCCCACGGCCTCTATCTGGTCCGGCATTTGGCTTAAACTATCTAATAAGCATTTAGCGTAAATGGCGCCACTGGCCCCTGTGATGGCTACTACAATTTTATTCATATACTATTAACAAAAATAGGCACTAATTGTTGAATTATAAACTGCCTATGTATTTAGGGCCTAAATCTTGCTTAAGATGGATTTTTATAATTAAATTACAGCAACGAAAAACGAAGGCTTAAGCCAATCATTTTAATTAGAAATTTCAATTATGCGAAGTCAAGAGCAGGATTTATTTACACTTAAAAATAAAGTCATTGTAGTGACAGGGGCCACCGGGGTTTTAGGGGGCAGTTTTGTAGAGGCTATTTCCAAGCAAGGGGCCACTGTAGTTTTAATTGGTCAAAACGAGTTGCTGGGCGAAGAGCGTGCGGCATTTATTAGAAGCCAAGGGGGAGAAGCCTTGTTTTTAAAAGCAAATGTACTTGTGGAAGCTGAATTAGAAGTCGCCAAGAATAAAGCAGTAGATACATATGGAACTATTCATGGTTTAGTGAATGGTGCAGGAGGTAATTTACCTGAAGGGGTATTATCGCCCGACCAAGATGTCTTTACAATGAATATGGAGGGGATGAAAAAAACAATGGAGCTAAATGTATGGGGTACTTTATTGCCGGTGCAAGTATTTGGTCCTGCCATTGCAAAATCGGGAGTAGGAAGTATTGTGAATATTTCTTCTGTAAATTCAAAAAGAACAGTAACACGAGGACTAGGCTATAGTATGGGAAAGGCCGCCATTGATTTATATACCAAATGGTTTGCAGTAGAAATGGCCAACAGATATGGCGATGCAGTAAGAATTAATTCCATTATGCCAGGTTTTTTTCTAACGAAACAAAATAAAAATTTATTAACCAAGGAAGATGGTAGCTTAACAGATAGAGGCAATTTAATTATTAAAAATACGCCCTTTAAAAGATTTGGAAGTCCAGATGAATTAACGGGCGCATTAATATGGTTATTAAGTGACGCTTCAAAATTTGTAACGGGCATGGATATTGGAGTGGATGGAGGTTTTACCATTAATACTGGCGTCTAATTTAAAAGAAAGAAAAAGCTTTGCTTATAATGCTTATGAATAATAGTCCCTCTTATGCTAATATAGAATACAGAATGGAGCAGACCATGCGTTGGTTTGGTCCATCCGATCCTGTTTCATTAGCGGATATTAGGCAAGCAGGTTGTACAGGGGTGGTAACAGCATTACATCATATTGCTAATGGGGAAATATGGACAGTAGAAGAAATTAATGCTAGAAAAAAAATAATTGAAGCCAAAGGGCTTAGATGGTCTGTGGTAGAAAGTGTACCTGTGCATGAATCTATTAAAACACAGAAAGGCGATTTTAAAAAACATATTGAAAACTATAAAATAAGTCTTCGCAATTTAAGCACCTGCGGTATAAAAATAGTGACCTATAATTTTATGCCAGTAGTAGATTGGACTAGAACCCATTTAGCCTTTCCACTGCAAGATGGTTCTTTGGCTTTGCGATTTGAAAAAGCAGCCTTTATCGCCTTTGATTTATTTATCTTAAAAAGAGCCGGGGCGCAAACTAATTATACAAAGGAAGAAATAGCAGCTGCTCAAATTCGATTTAATGAAATGTCTACAATTGAAAAAAATGAATTGCAGGCCAATATTATTAAAGGGCTTCCTGGAAGTGAAGAAAGTTTTTCATTAGAACAATTTGCCGCAGCTTTAAATACTTATGAGGGAATAGGAGAAGGGGAGTTGAGAAAACATTTAATTTATTTTCTAGAGCAAATAGTGCCTATTGCCGATGAATGCGGCATTCAATTAGTCATTCACCCCGATGACCCACCTTATGCTATCTTAGGACTACCAAGGGTGGTAAGCACAGCTAATGATATACAAGCCTTAGTGGATGCGGTCCCTTCTTTAAATAACGGACTTTGTTTTTGCACGGGTTCTTTTGGCGTTCGCGCAGACAATAATTTACCAGACATGATTCGACAATTTGGAAATAGAATTCATTTCTTGCATTTGAGAAATACTAG
>CALDSE010000055.1 GCA_937911175.1 uncultured Sediminibacterium sp. | reverse complement strand
TGAACAAGCGCGAGTTTCGTGCAGCTAAAGATTATTTCCGCAAAGCCAAGGCTTGCAAGCCCACTACTAAACAAGTAGTAGATCAAATTAAAGAAATAGAGAAATACATTTCTCGTATGCCTGGGTAATTTTTGATTTACTTTTTACCTGATTATATTATTAAGCCCACTTCATTCGAGTGGGTTTTTTGTTTAGAAAATTTTCTAAGAACTAAAAGTATAAATACTTGGTTTATAGTTTTCTTAAATAATTATTTTATCTTACTTAATCAATAACATATTAATATGTCTAATAAAGTTTTAACCAAAGAACAGAATACAATTAGAAATATCCTTTATGGTATATTAGCCTTTACTATTTCTGTAAGTTTTATTGTTGATTTTTATACTTTGATTGCTCCAAAGTATAGGTATTTATTAAACATTTCAATAATTGTAATTATTGGGGATGTGTTTTATGTTGGATATAAATATAATCTGATAAATAAGTCATCTACTATAACTGCTATTATTATATCTGCAATAATTGTTACTATCACATTGCTTAACCGCTAATTATGATTAAGAAACTTACAATTGCTAAATTTGAAAGCCACTTACTTCGTGAGCTTGATCTAATTAGTGAAGATAAAGTCAATCAACTCATCATTAAAAGACCAAAAGGCAAGGGTAATATTGTGCTAATCTCTGAAGCCGAATTCAATTCAATGCAGGAGACTTTATATTTATTATCAAGCAAGAAAAATAGAGAACGTATTTTAGAAAGTTTACAACAACTTAAAGATGGAAAAACAATTAAAGTAAAATTAAAAGATCTTTGGAAATAAACTCTAACTCAACAACTTCTCAATCGTTGGTGCGAAATGTGCATGTTCGAGTGCATGAATTTTATTCGCTAAGCTTGTGGGTGTATCAGTAGCGTCAATAGAACATTTTGCTTGAAATATAATAGCACCTTCGTCGTAATGCTCGTTCACCCAATGTATAGTTATGCCTGACTCTTTTTCTCCTGCAGCAATAACGGCTTCATGCACTCGCGCCCCATACATGCCCTTACCTCCATATTTTGGAAGTAGTGCCGGATGAATATTTATAATAGCTTTTGGATAAGCCCTCACCAATACCTCAGGCACTTTCCATAAAAAACCAGCTAGTACTATAAAATCAATGCCTGCATTTTTTAAACTCTCAACATAACCATTAGCAGCAAAATCTGACTTATTAATCATTAAACTAGGAATGCCCTTTTCTTCAGCTATCTCCAAAACCCCAGCCCCCGGAACATTGCATACAATTAAAGAAACCTTGATGTGCAAGCCCTTATTTTCAAAATATTCTATAATTTTTCTAGCATTGCTCCCAGCACCGGAAGCGAAAATGGCGATATGGATGGGCGCCGCAGACAAAGTCGAAGGCGCCGCATAATTCCCCGCAACAGAATCCCCAGCCGAACCACTACCCAAGAGCCTGCTTCCAACCCTGGTTAAATAGCCCTTAAAAAAGGCAAATTGCCCAGTAAAGAAACTTACGAAAATCACCGAAAAAGGCCATAAAATGGTCAAAAATAGGGGATAAACGAGCCAAAATGCCCAATTTTTCTCCAAAAACACCAATTTTAGCAAAAAGCTACAAAGCCTTCCACTGAGGCTACCGCCCAGGGCAAAAGTGAGGATGACCAGCCAAAATTGACCCGTCCCCAGTTTCCACTTTTCTTGTAATCTTTTAAATGCTTTCATGCTGTTTTTCTTGCTTAACCTAAGTTTTAGGCGGCGCGAAGCGCCGCAACCAGTTTTCTTACCCTCTCAAGGCCCTCAAAGGTGCCATTTTTTTTCAAAACAGCCCCTGTAAATCGAAATAAATTCCACAAACTAAAACTTACGTTTACATTATTGTGACATTCGTCAGTCTTTTTTTACTCAGTTCCCTGAAACTCAACAAATTCAATAAAAAAAACTTACACAATTCTTAGTATTGAATCCTATTCTTAAGTAGTTTTGCATCCGTTAAAGGACATTTTACACCCTAGACACTTTCTCTATATATGACAATGTTAAGAAGCCTAGCCAAGATCGTTTCGATCTTCCTATTTATCACCCTTAGTTCATCTATCGGAAATCAATTAAATGCGCAAGACGGAAAAGCACTTTTCTCTCAAAATTGTGCATCATGTCACGCGGTTAATAAAAATTTAACTGGTCCTGCACTTGCAGGCGTAGAAGATCGTTGGCCTGAAAAAAAGAATTTGTATGCATGGATTAAAAACTCTGCAGCCTATTTAAAAACAGGAGATCCTTACGCAACAAAATTGTACAACGATTACAATAAAACTGCAATGAACTTGTTTCCTAGTTTAACCGATCAAGATATCGATGCTATACTAGCTTACATTAAAACAGTTCCTGCAGTAGGTGCAGCCCCAGTAGCAGGTGCAGCTGCTGAAGCCCCTAAAGAAGATTCAGACAGTACTTTAATTTTCGGTTTACTTACTTTAATATTAGCAGTTGTTTCATTAATCTTATTACAAGTTAATAGCAACTTAAAAAGATTATCTGATGATAAAGCAGGCATTCCAGGTGCTAACCCTGTGCCTTTTTATAGAAACAAAGCTTACATCGCTTTTATCGCTATCATTTTATTTATTATCGGAGGATATATGACTACAAAGGGCGCAATGGACTTAGGCCGCTCTAAAGATTATCAACCCGAACAACCTATTTACTATTCTCATACAGTGCACGCGGGTGTCAATCAAATTAACTGTCAATACTGTCATACGGGTACTTACCAAGGTAAACAAGCAACACTTCCAAGTGTGAATGTTTGTATGAACTGTCACTTGGCTATTAATGAATACAAAGGCGCGCCACTTGTAAGAGAGAATGGAGATGTAGTAGATGGTACTGCAGAAATTAAAAAATTATACAAATACGCAGGATTTACTGAAGGGCAACCTTGGGATCCAGCGAATGCAAAACCTATCGAGTGGTTGCGTATACATAACTTACCTGATCACGTTTACTTTAACCACGCACAACACGTGAACGCGGGTCAAGTAGCTTGTCAGCAATGTCATGGTGAGATTCAAAAAATGGGTGAAGTAAAACAATTTTCAGATTTAAGTATGGGCTGGTGTGTGAACTGTCATAGAAACACAGAAGTTCAATTTAAAGACAATGGTTTTTATAGCATCTATGAAAAATTCCATGCCGACTTAAAGAGTGGAAAAATTGATAGCACGAAAGGAATTACTGTTGAAAAAATTGGTGGTACTGAGTGTCAAAAATGTCACTACTAGTATCTAATTGAATTAATAAAGAAGCGTAATATTTTATATACATTACTATGGAGCAAAAAAAGCACTGGCAAAGTTTTGGAGAATTAAATAATTCTGAAGCTTTTAATAAAGAAGTTCAAAATGAATTTAAAGAAGAACTTCCATTTGTTGAAGACGAATCTACTTTGGAAAAAGGAGAAAGTTTTTTACAAACAAAAGCACCTCGTCGTGATTTTTTAAAATATGTAGGATTTAGCACTGCCGCTGCAGCTGTGGCAGCAAGTTGCGAAATGCCTATTAAAAAAGCCATTCCTTTTGCAAACAAACCTGAAGATATCGTTCCGGGTATTGCAGAATATTATGCAACTACTTATGTGCAAGATGGTGATGTAGTATCTGTACTTGCTAAAGTACGCGATGGTCGTCCTATTAAATTAGAAGGAAATGAATTAAGCCCAATCACTGCTGGCGGTACCTCTGCTAGAGTACAGGCTTCTGTTTTAGATTTATATGATACAGCTCGTTTACGTTTTCCAAGCACCTCTGGAAAAGAAGCAAGCTTTGAAGCAATTGATAAAGCCATTGCAGCTGAATTAAATGGCGCTGCAGTTATTGTAACAAGTTCAATTACTTCTCCTTCTACCAAACAAGTTATTGCACAATTTTTAGCAAAGCATGCTGGTAGCAAACATATTACTTACGATGCGGTTTCACATAGTGCCATGTTACTTGCGAACCAAGCTTCTTATGGTAAAACAATTATTCCTACTTACCATTTTGAAAAAGCAAAAGCCATTGTTTCTTTAAGTGCCGATTTTTTAGGTACTTGGTTAAGCCCTGTGGAATTTGCAAGACAATATGCGGTTGGAAAAAAATTAGATGAAAAAAATCCTGCAATGAGTAGACATATCCACTTTGAAACAGTGGCTAGTATGACTGGTTCTAATGCAGATGAAAAATATTTATGTCGTCCTTCTGAATTACCAATGATTGCTGCTGCTTTATTAAGCGCAGTGAATGGTGGTGAAATTACGGGCATCACTGATGCTAAATTAAAAGCAGGTATTCAAGCAGCTGCTAAAACATTAACTGCACACAAAGGTGCTGCCTTAGTAGTATCTGGTAGCAATAATGTGAATGAGCAAATTATTGTAAACGCCATTAACAACGCGGTTGGCGCGAATGGTTCTACTATCAATTTTGCAGAGACTTTAAATTATCGTCAAGGTATTGATAGCAATTTTGCAAGCTTCGTAGAAGAGATGAACGCTGGTAAAGTAAACGCTGTTTTATTTTATGGTGCCAACCCTGTTTACACATGGCCTGCAGCTGATAAAGTAAAATCGGGTTTAGCGAAAGTGAAAACAACTATTTCTTTCAATGCTAAATTAGATGAAACAACAGCGCTTTGTAAATATTCAATTCCTGCTCCACACTTCTTAGAAAGTTGGGGAGATGCTGAACCAGTATCTGGTCATATCTCTTTCATTCAACCAACTATCTCTCCTTTATTTAAAACACGTGCCTTCGAAGACTCATTATTAAAATGGTCTGGAGACGCCACTGATTATACCACTTATTTAAAAAACTATTGGTCTGCTAAATTAGGTGGCGAGACTGCTTGGAATAAAACATTACAAGCGGGTGTATTCATTCCTGCTGACGTTAATAATATTGGTGCAAGTATTAATAGCAGCGCGGTAGCTACTGCGGTGGCTGCAGTTACAGCAAATAAGCCAAACAATAAAATAGAATTAGCCTTATATCAAAAAGTAGGTATTGGTGCGGGTCAAGGAGCTTCTAACCCATGGTTACAAGAATTACCTGATCCAGTAACACGTGCTACTTGGGATAACTATATTATAGTATCTCCTTCTATGGCAAGAACTTTATTAAACATTGATTTAAACAATGCAGGTCAGGCCGATGCTTATGAAGTAAAGCCTCCAAAGCAAGTAGTTAAATTAACGGTGGACGGAAAATCAATTGAACTTCCTGTATTAATTATACCTGGTACACATCCACAAACAGTGGGTATTGCAGTGGGATATGGTCGTGCAGAAGCAGTAGGTAAATCGGTTATTGGTACAGGTAAAAATGCCTATCCTTTAGCTAGCATTGAAAATGGATTAGTTCAATTCGCTTCTAGTAATGTTACATTAACTGCAACAGGTGAAACTTATCCTGTGGCATTAACACAAACACATTTCCGTTACGATACAGCACAAGGCAATCGTACTGAAGTAATGAAAGAAATTACTTTAGCTGAATATATTAAGCATCCAACAGAAATTTTAGAAGAGCGTGAAGCAGAATTGAAACCTTATGGTGGATTAGAAAACTATGAAGCGCAAGGAACTATTTATCCAGTCTATGCTCGTCCAGGTATTAAGTGGGGCATGAGTGTAGATTTAAATAGTTGTAATGGTTGTGGTGCTTGCGTGGTAGCATGTAATGCAGAGAACAACGTTGCAGTGGTAGGTAAGCCAGAAGTTTTACGTGGCCATGAAATGCATTGGTTACGTATCGATAAATATTTTAGTGGTGATATGGATAATCCTAAAGTGGTATTCCAACCATTAATGTGTCAACATTGCGATAATGCTCCTTGTGAGAACGTTTGTCCGGTGGCTGCTACGAACCATAGCTCTGAAGGTTTAAACCAAATGACTTATAACCGTTGTATTGGTACTCGTTATTGCGCGAACAACTGTCCTTTCAAAGTGCGTCGCTTTAACTGGGCCGATTATTCTGGAGCAGATAGCTTCCCAGACAATCAAAGAGATGTATTGAACGATGTAGTATTAGATATGAACGACGACTTAACAAGAATGGTATTAAACCCAGATGTGACTGTGCGTTCTCGTGGTGTGATTGAAAAATGTTCTTTCTGCGTTCAACGTTTACAAGCTGCTAAATTAGATGCGAAAAAAGAATCTCGTCCAATGGTAGACTCAGATGTGAAAGTAGCTTGTCAACAATCATGTCCTACTAACGCCATTAACTTTGGTAACGCAAACGATAAACATAGCGCAATTACTAAAGTACGCGTAGAGAATCCAAATCGTCAGTTTTATGTATTAGAGCAATTACACGTTTTACCGAATGTGACTTATTTAGCCAAAGTAAGAAACTCTGAGGAAGAAGAACATGCTGAAGCAGCGCATGATACAAAAGCAGCACATGATACTAAAGCGGAACACAAAACAGAAGCGGCTCATTAATAATAAGTACAGATTAAAAAATTAGAAATAGTAAAAGATGCATATTAAATACGAATCACAGTTGCGCGAACCATTGGTATATGGTGAGAAAAATTTTCATCAAGTTACCGAAGATATCTTGCGCCCTATTGAAGTGAAGCCATCTCGTTTATGGTACATTGGTTTTTTCATTGCTGTTACTCTATTATTATTTGGAGTATTCAGTTTATATCGTGAGGTAACTTACGGTATTGGCCAGTGGAACTTAAATAAAACAATTGGATGGGGTTGGGATATTACCAACTTCGTTTGGTGGGTAGGTATTGGTCATGCGGGTACTTTAATTTCTGCTGTATTATTATTATTCCGTCAAGGTTGGAGAACAGGGGTGAACCGTGCTGCGGAGGCGATGACTATTTTCGCCGTTATGTGTGCTGGTCAATTCCCTATCTTCCACATGGGTCGTGTTTGGTTAGCGTTTTTCATTATGCCTTATCCTAACTCACGTGGTCCATTATGGGTGAACTTTAACTCACCTTTATTATGGGACGTATTTGCCATCTCTACTTATTTCACTGTTTCATTATTATTCTGGTACTCTGGTTTATTACCCGATCTAGCTACAGTGCGTGATCGTGCTTTTACTAAACTAAGACAAAAATTATACGGTATTGCTGCATTTGGTTGGACAGGTTCTACTAAACATTGGCAACGTCATGAGAGTTTATCTTTAGTATTAGCGGGTTTAAGTACTCCATTAGTATTGTCGGTACACACTATTGTATCTTTTGACTTTGCTACTTCAGTAATTCCTGGTTGGCATACAACTATCTTCCCTCCTTACTTCGTAGCGGGTGCCATTTTCTCTGGCTTTGCGATGGTACAATCTTTATTAATTGTAGTACGTAAGGTTTTCGGATTAACTGACTATATCACTATTGGACACATCGACTTAATGAATAAAGTAATTGTACTTACAGGATCTATTGTAGGTATTGCTTACTTAACAGAATTATTTATGGGTTGGTATTCTCAAAATAAATATGAAGGATATACTTTCTGGTATTCTCGTGCTTATTTATTTAGCCCTTATGGTTGGAGTTATTGGGGTATGATGACATGTAACGTATTGTCTCCACAAATTTTCTGGTCTAGAAAAATGAGAAGAAATGTTTTCGTTACTTTCTTCATGAGTATCATTGTAAATATTGGTATGTGGTTTGAGCGTTTTGTAATTATTGTAACTTCTTTATACCGTGACTATTTACCTTCTAGCTGGTCTGTTTACTATAGCCCTTCTATTTGGGAAGTAGGTTTCTACTTAGGTACGTTTGGTTTATTCTTTACTTGCTTCTTCTTATTCGCTAAATATTTCCCTGTTATTGCGGTAGCAGAAATTAAATATGTATTGAAAAGAAGTGGAGAATCTTTCAAACCTGAGTTTGAAAAATTGGAAGCAGAACCCTTGGATAAATTTGTTCACGATAATGCGCATGCACATTAATTATAATATCGATTAAGAAAAAAATTATGGCACAAAAGAAATTTGTAGTTGGTTGTTTTGATGAAGAAAAAGTTTTATTCCCTGCGGTAAAGCAAGTGCGTACTGCTGGTTATAAAATCAAGGACGTATACACTCCCTTCGCCGTGCATGGTTTAGACCACGCATTAGGTATGCGCGAAACAAGCTTACACACTGCTGGATTTATTTATGGTATCACAGGTACAGCTACTGCTGTAAGTACCATCAGTTGGATTTTCACAAAAGACTGGCCTTTAAATATTGGAGGTAAACCCCATTTTGCTTTACCAGCCTGGGTACCTATTATATTTGAGTTAACCGTTTTGTTTGCAGCCGTGGGTATGGTAATGACTTTTTGCTGGTTATGTCAATTAGCACCTGGTGTTAAAAAACATCATTTTCATAAGCGTGCTACCGATGATTTATTTGTAATGGTTATTGAGTGTACTGATAAAACCAATACAGATGATTTATTAGCCTTCTTAAAATCAAATGGCGCTATTGAAACGGATGTACAAGTAGCAGAAGAAGAGTGGTGGTTTGGTACTTATGATAAGGACGATGATTTATATAATACTAAACAAGTGGCCCTTTAAGCAATTATAATCTAACGAATAAGATG
>CALDSE010000054.1 GCA_937911175.1 uncultured Sediminibacterium sp. | reverse complement strand
AACTGGAATAGCTGGTCAATGGATACATTAAAACCCTATATAGATTCAGCGGTAGAAGCCTTTGGCACAGATCGTATTATGTTTGGTAGTGATTGGCCCGTATGTTTATTAGCCAGTTCTTATTCAAAATGGTTAGAAACATTGCAAAATTATTTCAATACTTTTAGTATAGACGAACAAGCATCTTTTTTTGCAAACAATGCAATAAAATTTTATAAACTTTAAACTATGGACTTAGCATTAAAAGGTAAAATAATTATAGTGTCTGGTGGAGCAAGAGGCATTGGCGAAGGCATTACTAATTTATTAGCAAGCGAAGCTGCTATACCTATTATTATAGGAAGAAGTGAAGAAAATAATGTGGCGCTTGTAAAGGCCATTCAAATGCAAGGGCATCAAGCCGATCAGGTGGTGGCAGAATTAACAGATCCTGTTGCATGTGAAAATGCTATTAAAAAAATTGTTGCTAAGTATGGTCAAATAGACGGGCTTGTAAATAATGCAGGAGAGAATGATAGTGTAGGTTTAGAAAATGGGAACTACGAATTATTTATGAAAAGTTTACATAAGAACTTAGTGCACTATTATTTATTAGCACATCATGCGCTACCCTATTTGAAGAAGTCAAAAGGAAATATAGTTAACATAAGTTCAAAGACTGCAGAAACTGGACAAGGAGGTACTTCTGCTTATGCAGCTGCCAATGGTGGACGCAATGCACTCACCAGAGAATGGGCCGTTGAATTATTACCCTATGGCATTCGCGTAAATGCAGTGGTGGTTGCTGAATGTTATACGCCACTATATGAAAAATGGATAAAAACATTACCCAACCCTGAAGAAAAATTAAATTCCATCAAGGCAAAAATTCCTTTAGGTCAAAGATTCACTACCAAAGAAGAGATAGCCAATACCGTGGCCTTTCTATTATCTGAAAAATCGAGCCATACAACAGGACAGCATATTTATGTGGATGGCGGCTATGTACATCTAGATAGGGCCTTATAATTCGATTTTCAAAACCCCTCCAAATTGCCCCTTTTTGGGCAAAAAAGGCTAAAAAATTCAAAAAAAGACCAAAA
>CALDSE010000053.1 GCA_937911175.1 uncultured Sediminibacterium sp. | reverse complement strand
AAACCACTTGCAATAGCTGTGGCACGACCATGGATAGAGTGCATACCATAAGTGTTCATATAATAAGGGAAACGGCTACTACAACCAATACCGCTAATAATTACAATATTTTCTTTAGCAACGCCAATAGTAGGCATTACTTTTTGTACAGAGGCTAAGATGGAATAATCTCCACAACCTGGGCACCAACGCACTTCTTGGTCAGTGGCAAAATCTTTGGCTGTTAAGGCAGCTACCGTGCTTTCAATGGTTTCAGTCGACATATCTATTCTATTATTATTTAGTATGCAAAACTACATAAAGAAGGTCAATTTTTCTAGTTAAAATGGCAATTTCGAGGGTCAAAAACTTGTTTTTTTGGGAAATTCTGCCAAAGACCCTTATTTAACCTGCCTACCCTTCCAAGTATAGGTTCTTATCTGACCAAAAAGACCGGCCACTAAAGTATACACAATATGCAAGGGTTGGTATAATAAGAAATAGCGAAGCCCTTTTTCTAAAAAATAAAACTTGGCTACGGGATCTAAAAAATAGAGTTCAAAAAATGTTTTAAAAGCAATGGCTATAAAAAAAGATTGGTAATGCCCCATTAATAGAAGCACTAAAAAACTAAAATTATAAACATACACTAAAAGTAAAACCCAGAATATAGAACTGTCGTCATAAAAACGCGCCTTACTAGACCAACGAATTCTTTGCATTAAAAAATCTTTCCAATTTTGCATGGTCTTGGTAAATACAATGGCATTCGGATGAAATAAGTAGCCAATTCTACTAGATAAAGTTTTTTTCATTTTATGCATTAAGAACATGTCATCACCACTAGCAATATGATCTACTCCCTGGTATCCACCTACTGCAAAAAAAGCCGACTTCTCAAAAGCTAAATTTGCACCGTTGCTCATAGAATGTTTACCAGCGCCTACTGCAGCCGCTGTAATCCCTTGTAGGGCTAAGAAATCTAAAACCTGAAACTCATTTAATATTCCTTTTTCTTTTATAAACATAACGGGCGCTGCCACAAATACAGGATTATTCGCTTGTATATATTGATGATATAATAAAAGCCAATACTTAGGTATTATGCAATCGGCATCGGTGGTAATAATCCAATCGCCATTTGCATGACCCACTGCTTTTTCAATAGCCTTCTTTTTGAAAGAACTAATTTCATCGGCATTATAAAAGTCGGCAAGTTTTAATAATTTAACATGCGCATGTTCGGCATGTATGGCTTCTACAATAGAAGCGGTATTGTCTTCTGAAAAATCATCTATCACAATTATTTCAAAAAATTCTGCAGGATACGCTTGCGCCAAAATAGAGTCCACACATTTTTTTATATTGGCCGCTTCGTTTCTAGCAGGAATGACGATAGAAAAACGGGTATAAGCAGTTACCGCTCTATCTGGTTTAAAATCGAAAAAAGAAAGTTTATCGAACCAGTAGCGGTAGGCAATTAATAAGCCGGCATACATCAGGGTTAAAATAGCAAGTATCCAATCTAAAAAGTAGTGCATGGCGCAAAGTTAATTGCTTTTCCATCTCAGAAATAGGATTTTTTAATTGTTTGAATTAAATTGTAGATTCAAATGATTGCTTAAAAATAGACCCGTACATGAAGGAAAGAAATTTAAAAGTTTTGAAAATTCACCCTAAGGACACTGTATTAGTGGCCCTTACCCATTTAAAGAAGGGCGAACCCATCATTTTTGAAAGCGAAACCTATATTTTAAAAGAAGACATTGAAGAAAAGCATAAGTTTTTCATAAAGGACTTAGCCAAAGGAATGCTTATTACTATGTATGGTATTACGGTTGGAAAAATAGTAATTGATAATGTTAGTATTGGAGAAAAAATGACGGTTACAAATACAAAGCATGAAGCAGACGCTTATGCCTACCGAAATGCAAATTATAAGTGGCAGGCCCCAAATACAAATAATTTCAAAAACAAAACCTTTAACGGCTACCATAGAACTGATGGAAAAGTGGGCACTGCCAATTATTGGTTATTTATTCCTACCGTATTTTGTGAAAATAGAAACTTAGATGTCATTAAAGAAGCCTTGCATCATGCCCTAGGTTATACTATTACCGATAAGTACAAAGAATTTGCAGATAAAGTGGTGAAGAATATTCACAATACTAATAGCTTAGTGATTGACGAACATATTACTACTGCACCTTCTATTGAAAATAGAATATTTAAAAATATAGATGGCATTAAATTTTTAAATCATCAAGGAGGCTGTGGAGGCACCAGACAGGATGCCTCTACTTTAAGTAATTTATTGGCTGCCTATGCAGACCATCCTAATGTAGCGGGTATAACTTTATTAAGTTTAGGATGTCAACATTTACAAATAGATGATTTTAAAAACGATTTAAAAAAGAGAAACCCCAATTTCGATAAGCCCTTAATTATTTTTGAACAACAATCATCACAAAGTGAAGAGCAATTAATTAAATCGGCTATACAGTCCACCATTGAAAAATTAAAAGAGGCTAATAAAATAGAAAGAAAACCAGCACCACTTAGCAAACTCTGTATTGGCGTGAAATGCGGTGGTAGCGATGGTTTCAGCGGCATATCTGCGAATCCTGCTGTTGGACACGCAGCTGATATTTTAGTGTCATTGGGCGGACAAATTTTACTTGCAGAGTTTCCTGAATTATGCGGAGCAGAACAAGAATTAATTGATAGAGCAGTGGATGAAAAAACAGCGAATAAATTTATTCGACTCATGGAAGAGTATAATAAAATGGCGCATGCAGTAGGAAGTGGATTTCATATGAATCCTTCTCCAGGTAATATAAAAGA
>CALDSE010000052.1 GCA_937911175.1 uncultured Sediminibacterium sp. | reverse complement strand
AATAACTGCATTCGAAATAGCTTCTACACTAGGCTGCTTATTATTTTTTTTATGCAGTATTTCTTTAATGGCACCATACTCGGTTCTAAAAATGGGTTGTTTTTGCAAAACAAATTGCACGGAACTTATAATGTATCTGTCTTTTTCATTTTTAAATAGACTAGTTCTATATCCAAATGCACATTCGATATTGTTGAGTGTTATCAATGCGGAACTATGCGTATCATAAGCCGTCACACTAGCTATACTATCTTTGGCTTCTACTCCATAGGCGCCAATATTTTGAATAGGAGCAGCACCAACAGTGCCTGGAATTAAACTTAAATTTTCTACGCCACCCCAACCCTTTTGAACGCAGTAAATTACAAAATGGTGCCAGTTTTCACCCGCACCAACTTCTAAGTAAACCTCGGAGGCAGTTTCTTTTAATTTTTTAATGCCCATTATTTCCATCTTCAATACTAAGCCTTCAAAAGTTTTCGTAAAAAGAATATTAGTGCCTGATCCTAGCATTAAATAAGGGGTATTTTTTTCTTTGGCCCATTGAATACTTTTCTCAATAGCCTCTATGGAATCAATTTTAGCAAAATAATTTGCTTTTTCATTGCTGCCAAAGCTATGTAAATTTTGAAGAGAACTATTTTGGGTAATTTCCATATTGTTTTAATTGGGGTCAATGTCTATGATAATACTAACAGATTTATACCTTGGGTGTACTTGTAGTAATCGTATATAATGTAAGAGCTGTTTTTTAGCGAGTTGTAATTGTTGCGGTTGTTTTGAAATTTTAATAGCTAGCTCCCAGATATATTTATTACGTACCCTGTTTACAATGGGTTGTGCTGGGCCTAATACTGTTTTTTGAATCTCAGGGGTAAGTGAATGAAGGAAGTGGTTGGCTGCTTCTTCGGCAATATTGTTTTCTTTATGTTTAAATAGCAAACTCATGAGCCTACTAAACGGAGGATAAGAGAACTGTTTTCTATTTTGAATTTCAAAATTATAAAAGCCAAAATAATCATGTTGTTGAACGAGTTGCACAATAGGGTGCTGCAATTGACTCACTTGTATAATCACTGTTCCATTATCATTTTTTCTGCCTGCTCTACCACTAACCTGTTCCATCATTTGAAAAGCACGCTCATTCACTCTATAATGATTAAAGTTGAGTAAGCTGTCTGCATCTACAATGCCCACTAAGTCTACATTTTCAAAATCAAGCCCTTTTACCACCATTTGAGTACCTACTAAAATATCAATTTGTCTTTGTTCAAATTTTTGAATGAGTTGGTCATGCTCGTTTTTCCCTTTTACATTGTCTAAATCCATTCTTGCAACAATCACCCCTGGTAAAGATTGGTTCAATTTTTCTTCAATCTGTTCTGTGCCAAAACTTTTTTGTTTGAAATTTTGTTTGCCACAAGCTTTACAGGTATTTACAATGGGGTAAGAAGCGCCACAATAATGACAAGAAAGTAAGTTCTTGGCTTTATGATAGGTAAGGGTTACATCACAATGTTCGCAATGTGGAATCCATCCGCAGGTTTCGCAAATTAAATAGGGGGCGTATCCTCTTCTATTTTGGAATAAAATAACCTGCTTTTTATTCGCAATAGTTTTTGAAATGGAAGCCAAGAGCTGTGGCGTTAGAATGGCAGTACCTGCAGGTTGTTTTTTTGTATCAATTAATTCAATTTTTGGAAGTGCGCCTGTACTAAACCTTTCATTTAAATAAGTGTAGCCAAACTTTTTTGAAATAGCATTATAATAGGTTTCTACCGAAGGGGTAGCTGAACCTAATACTACTTTTGCTTTTAATTGATTGGCATAATATATAGCGGTATCTCTTGCTTGGTATCTAGGGGCAGGTTCTTGTTGTTTATAAGAAGGGTCATGTTCTTCGTCAATAACAATAAGCGATAAATTTTTATAAGGAAGAAAAAGGGCCGAACGCGCGCCTAATACAATTTTAATTTCACCAGACTTTACCTTATTCCAAATTTCTACTCTTTCATTGGGATTAAACTTTGAATGATATATAGCTATAGATCCACCAAAATATTGTTTCAGCCTTCTAATCATTTGCGCAGTGAGTGCAATTTCAGGAAGCATATACAAGGCCTGCTTGTTTTGCTGAATCACTTCATTGATGAGGGCTACATATATTTGTGTTTTTCCGCTGCCCGTGATGCCATGCAATAAGCCTACAGGATGTGTAAGAAGTTGCGATTTAACGGAGGTCAAGGCTTCTTTTTGTTTTTCGGATAAACTATGCAGTGCGGTATTACCTGTATTTGGATCGGTGGCCAACCTGTCTATTTTTCTTTTCTCAGCCACTAATATGCCTTTGTCAATTAATGCTTTTAATTGTGCATGAGTAGCATTGGCCTTTTCTAAAATAGATTTTTGTTGAACACTGCCTTCTATTTTTTCAAAATGTAAAAAAGCTAGTAATAAATCCAATTGTTTAGGTGCTCTTGTCCATTCATTCAATAATTTTTCTAAAGCGGCCTCATTTTTGTATTGAGCCTGCAAGCTTAAAAATATTTCTACTTTACTAGTATACTTATCTTTCATATTTTCCTGCACATAACAAATTCCTTTTTGAATGAGTTTATTAATAACAGGATAAACCGATTTTTTATCTAGTAGTTTTTGAATTTCTATTAAGGTTAAGGTTTTTTTAATTTCTAATGCTTCCGAAATTATATATTCAGCGTCGCTTAAATTCTTAATGTCTTCTTCTTGCTGTTCATTTAAAATAAAAACGCTTTCGCTAGATATTTTTAAATGACTTGGAATGGCGGCTTGCATGACTTCTCCTTCGGTGCACATATAATATTCGGCCATCCACTCCCAAAGGGCTAATTGATGCTCATATACAATGGGGGCATCATCTAAAACCGAAAGAATAGGCTTAGGGGTAAAGGCTTCAGGCGCTTTGCTACTTATATTTTTTACAATACCCGCATATCTTTTATTGGCGCCCAGCATCACTTCCACACGCATGCCAATGGCTACTTCATCCTGCATAGATGCCGGAATCATCCAAGTATAATTTTTGGGAAGCGCTAAGGGTATGATTATTTCTGCGTACATGATATAGGGTTGCAAAAATACACTATGAATTTGGATACTTTCTATATCTTCTCATGCCTTCATCCATTTTTTTGAAAACAAGGTCTTTCAAGTCGTCCATTTGATCCAGGGTATAGCCGCTTACTTCCACCGTTTCCAAATACACCACTCTATGCTTTCCCGGGGTAAGTGTAAGGGCGCTACTAAAATGCATACGATCAACGGAATCCACTAATAGTACTGGTTGAATAGGAATATTCATTTCAATGGCTAATTTAAAAGCGCCATTGAAAAAAGATTTTAAGGGATATTCATCCGTCATGCTAAAAGTGCCTTCTGGAAATATGAAAATAGAGATATGTTTTTCTAAAGCCATTTTTAAATTGCGTAAACTTTGGGCTCTTTTTTCTGGGTCGCTTCTGTCTACCATGACTACCGCATTTCGATATATTAAACCAAACAAAGGAATTTTAGAGGATTCAAATTTAGCTAAGGGGCGAATGGGTTGATGCTTTAATTGAACAATGGAGGGAATATCCATATAAGAATTATGGTTACCTACAAAAATATGCGCTCTATTAAAATCATGAGGCGCTTCAAAAATTTCTGAGTGTCGAACGCCCATCAATAGGTACAAAATCTTACCCCAATAACGGCAAATAAAATAAACATGCTCGCTTATTTTTTCTTTACTGAAAGGGAGGATTAAAAACATGGCGGTCACCGATAGGATAGTGAGTATCGAAAACAATACAATGGCATAAAGGCAGTATATAAGCTGAACAGCTCTTTTAAGGATTTTCATCTGTCTGCTAATATAATAAAAAAGCCCCGAAAACCTAAAGAAACTAGGCCTTTAGGGGGTTTCTACCATACTTTTCATCATGTTGTGTTGCATCTAATCCTAATTCTTCATCTTCTTCAGTCACACGAAGTGGCATGATAATACTTATAAATTTGAATATCAAAAACGAAACTGTAAAGCTATAGGCAACCACAATCAACATTGCTTTTAATTGAGTCAAGAAAAAAGCAGGGTTGCCATAAAATAAACCATCATTGCCAGCAGCATTCACGCCTTTTGATGCAAAAATACCAGTCATTAACATTCCCACTATTCCGCCAATACCATGACAAGGGAATACATCTAAAGTGTCGTCTACTCTTGATAATTTAAATGCATGGCTAGCGGCATTAGAAATTATAGCAGCCGCCAAACCAATAAATATACTTTGTGGAATACCTACAAAACCAGCCGCTGGCGTAATGGCTACTAAGCCCACCACAGCACCAATACAGAATCCAAGTACAGAAGGTTTTCTTCCTTTCATTACATCAAAAAACATCCAAGCTAAACCAGCCGCCGCTGCAGCAGTATTGGTAGTAGCAAATGCATTTATGGCTAAACTATTGGCACCTAATGCAGAGCCTGCATTAAATCCAAACCAACCAAACCAAAGTAAGCCCGTACCAATTAATACATAGGGAATATTGGCTGGAGGAATTTCATGTTGTTCTAGTTTAGAGCGACGAGATTTTAATACAATGGCACCTGCTAGGGCAGCACAGCCCGCACTAATATGTACGACTGTTCCACCAGCAAAATCGAGGGCGCCCATTTTCAATAAAAATCCTTGAGGATGCCAAGACCAATGCGCTAATGGTGCATATACTAATATAATAAATAGAACAATAAATAAAATATAAGAAGTGAACTTGATACGCTCTGCTACCGCACCTACTATAAGTCCTGGTGTGATAATGGCAAACATTAATTGAAATAGTGCAAATAACAATAAAGGAATAGTCATAGCCGTACCGCCTTGTAAACTAGGCGCTCCATTCACTACATCTTTGAAAAATAAATGCGTCATTGGATTGCCTATAATACCATTCACGCTTTCGCCAAAGCTTAAGCTGTACCCAAAACTTATCCAAATAACTGAAACTACCCCTGCCGATACCATGCTTTTAATCATGGTAGAGATAATATTCTTACGGTGTACCATTCCTCCATAGAAAAAGGCAAGACCTGGGGTCATGATAAATACAAGTGCTGTTGCGACTAAAATCCAAGCTATATCTGCTCCGCTATAAGTAGAAGCGTCTCCCTGAAAGCTAGGAAGCTGTGGTTCAAATAAGGCAAATACTGCTACTACTAGTAAAACAATAAAAGGAGCGAATTTTTGTACAGCTTGATTTTTCATGCATTAGGGTTTTAGTATTATAAAATAATATATATGTTATTTATGAGGTAAAAGTACATAAAATATATATTTTACAAACACTAATACATATATATAATTATTTATAATGTAATGTGAAAAAGCATAAATTTTGTGCAAAGCCTTACTGGCATTCACTTCTAATTAATTCTCTTAACTTGATTAAAAGGGAGATGTGGAAAAAAACTGAATATCTTCAGTAATATCTTCAGTTATGCTTGCTGAAAAAACAAACTGCTATCCTTGGATTCTAATAAGGAGGAGCCAGTTAAGAAGATATCTACTTTACGGGCACACTCGCGTCCTTCACTTATTGCCCAAACAACTAATGATTGTCCTCGACGCATATCACCAGCGGTAAATACCTTGGCTATATTGGTTTGATACTGTTGTTCTGTTGCTTTTACATTTCCTCTTTCGTCTAATTGAACGCCTAATTCATCAATGATGCCGCTTGGGTCTGCATGTAAAAAGCCCATGGCAAGTAATGCAAGTTCACATGGAATTTCTCTTTCACTTCCTAATTTCTCAATAAATTTTGAAGGACTTCCGTCTGCACTTGAACTCCACTCTAGATCTACAATTTGTAATGCTTTTAAATTTCCTTTATCATCACCAATGAAAGCTTTGGTGGCTACTCCCCAAATTCTTTCTGCCCCTTCTTCATGCGAAGTAGTTGTTTTTAATAACATAGGGTAGGTAGGCCAAGGCATATAATCTGCTCTTGCGTCAGGAGGCTTAGGTAATAATTCAAATTGAGTCACCGATTTTGCATTATGTCTATTAGAAGTTCCTACACAATCACTTCCTGTATCACCACCACCAATAACAATTACATTTTTTGAACTTGCCATTAAATCTTCTTCCTCAATTTCAATAGTGCTCACTCTTTTATTTTGCTGCTTTAAAAAATCCATGGCATAATGCACGCCTTTTAAATTTCTTCCTGGAATGGTTAAATCTCTTGGAATGGTCGAACCTCCTGCTAATACAACTGCGTGATAGTCGCGCATAATATCATTCACTCTTATATTCACACCCACATTGGCATTGCAAATAAAACGAACGCCTTCTTCTTCTAATAAACTAATACGTCTTTCTACTATATTTTTTTCCAATTTAAAATCGGGAATGCCAAAGCGTAATAAACCCCCTGGTTTTGGATCACGCTCATACACTGTTACTTCATGACCTGCATAGTTTAATTGTGCAGCAGTAGCAAGTCCTGCAGGGCCAGAACCAATAACAGCCACTTTTTTACCAGAACGAATATTAGGTTTACGCGCTGTTACAAAACCTTTTTCAAAAGCTATTTCAATAATATGTTTTTCAATTTCTTCAATGGTTACTGCTGGCTGATTAATACCTAATACGCAGGCAGTCTCGCAAGGGGCCGGGCAAATTCTTCCAGTGAACTCGGGAAAATTATTGGTAGATATTAAAATCTCATAAGCATCTTTCCATTCTTTACGGTAGACTGCATCATTGAATTCAGGAATAATATTACCTAAAGGACATCCATTGTGACAGAAGGGTACGCCGCAATTCATACAACGCGCCGACTGTTCATTTAACTTTTGCTCAGGTAGTAAGTTAATAAACTCGTTGTAATTCTTTTTGCGCTCCGTTACTGCAATTTTAGTAGGGAGTTCTCTCGTAAATTCTTTAAATCCTGTTGGCTTACCCATATTCTTTATTTACTAGCTACTAATTTTGATTTTTGTTTTTGCAATGCCTTTTTGTAATCAGAAGGGAACACTTTTACAAACTGTTTTAATTGATTGTCAAAGTCGGCTAAAATAAATTTAGCTACGGCACTTCCTGTTTTATCAAAATGGGATTGAATTAATTTTTTAAGCAAAACTTCATCTTCTTTGTCAGGGGCTTCTAATTCTACCATTTCTTTATTGCACAAAACCTCAAAATTATTTTCTACATCATAAACAAATGCAATACCACCGCTCATGCCCGCTGCAAAGTTTCTTCCTGTCTTGCCTAATATAACAGCTATACCTCCAGTCATGTATTCACAACCATGATCTCCTATTCCTTCTACCACCACGGTGGCGCCAGAATTACGCACAGCAAATCTTTCACCTGCCTTTCCTCTTATATAAGCAACACCACTAGTGGCGCCGTATAAGGCCACATTACCAATTATGATATTTTCTTCTGGAATAAAACTTGCTTTTTTATCGGGGTATACAATTAACTGCGCACCACTTAATCCTTTTCCAAAATAATCATTGGCATCCCCTTCTAATTCTAAGGTCACACCCTTGGTATTGAAGGCACCAAAACTTTGTCCTGCCGTTCCTTTAAAATTAAAATGAATGGTATCTTCTGGTAAACCTTCAGCTTTGTATACTTTTGTTATTTCATTGGATAGAATAGTGCCTGTGGTGCGATCGGTATTTTTAATAGGAAAACTTGCTTTTACTTTTTCTTTCTTTTCAATAGCAGGTTTTGCAGCTGTTAATAATTGCCAATCCAACACTTCAGACATTAAATGATCCTGTGCTTCTGTTTGGTATAAACCTACACCGACTTCAGCAGGCTCTTTATATAATACATCGCTTAAATCTAAATTCTTATACTTCCAATGATTTATATTTTCACGCATCGTTAAGGCGTCTACTTGACCTACCATTTCATTAACAGTACGGTAGCCTAATTCAGCCATAATTTCGCGCAGCTCTTGGGTAATAAATTCAAAGAAGCGCACCACATGATCGGGGTCGCCTTTAAAACGTTTACGTAATTCAGGGTCTTGCGTTGCCACACCCACTGGGCAAGTATTCATATGACATTTACGCATCATAATACATCCTTCTACTATTAAAGCAGCAGTAGCAACGCCCCATTCTTCTGCACCTAATAAAGTTGCAATGGCAATATCGCGTCCTGTTTTCATTTGGCCATCGGCTTGCACTACTACACGACTACGCAATTTATTTTTTACCAAGGTTTGATGTGTTTCGGCTAATCCTAATTCCCAAGGTAAACCTGCGTGCTTAATAGAACTTAATGGGGAAGCACCTGTACCTCCATCAAATCCTGCAATTAAAACTACATCTGCTTTTGCTTTAGTCACACCTGCGGCAATGGTACCTACACCTGCTTTAGAAACTAATTTTACATTAATTCTTGCAGCGCGGTTGGCGTTTTTTAAATCAAATATGAGTTGAGATAAATCTTCGATAGAATAAATATCATGATGTGGTGGAGGAGAAATTAATCCCACACCTGGTGTGGCATGTCTCGTTTTACCAATCCAGTCATCTACTTTATCACCAGGGAGTTGTCCGCCTTCACCTGGTTTTGCACCCTGTGCCATTTTTATTTGTAATTCATCTGCTTCCGATAAATAATAACTTGTGACACCAAATCTTGCACTAGCTACTTGTTTAATGGAGCTTCGCATAGAATCCCCATTCGGTAATTTTTGATAACGAATTTCATCTTCACCACCTTCACCTGTATTCGATTTTCCGCCCAAACGGTTCATGGCAATAGCAAGGGTAGTATGCGCTTCCCAAGAAATAGATCCAAAAGACATAGCCCCTGTTGCAAAACGTTTGTAGATAGCAGAAGCTGGTTCTACTTCATCAATAGAAATTGATGGGCGTGTGGGTTTGAAATCAAATAAGCCTCTTAGGGTGCAAGCTTTCTGCGTTTGATCATTGACTAGCTTTGAATATTTTTTAAAGCTAGGGTAATCATTCATTTTAGTAGAGTGCTGTAATAAATGAATAGTTTGTGGATTGAATAAATGAAATTCACCACGACGCTTCCATTGATAAACCCCGCCTTCAGTAAGCCTGTCCACTGGAGAAGATTTTTTAGCAAAGGCTAATTCATGCTTGGCTAAAATTTCTTTTGCTATTTCATCTAAGCCCATTCCATCTATACGAGAAGTAGCGCCTGTAAAATGACGATTCACTACTTCTTTATTAATACCAATAATTTCAAAAATTTGTGCACCTTGATAAGATTGTAAAGTAGAGATACCCATTTTAGAGAATACTTTATACAATCCTTCATTCACCGCTTTAATATA
>CALDSE010000051.1 GCA_937911175.1 uncultured Sediminibacterium sp. | reverse complement strand
AACCATCGATCAAATGATGGATATTGTAAAATCTTATGATGGCAAACCCGTCACCGAAGTGCATATTGTAGGTGGCGTGCACCCTAAATTAACTTTGGAGTTTTTCATTACCTTATTAAAAGCTATTAAAGCGCATCGTCCTGAATTACATATTAAAGGCTTCACCCCTGTTGAATTAGATTACATGTTTCGTAAAGCAAATTTAAGTACCGAAGAAGGAATGAAAAGAGCGCAGGAAGCAGGACTTGATTCTTTACCAGGTGGAGGCGCTGAAATTTTTCATCCAGATATTAGAAATATTATTTGTGCCGATAAAGCTACTGGTGATGAGTGGTTGCATATTCATAGAACTGCGCATAATTTAGGCATGCATAGTAATGCTACTTTATTATATGGTCATATTGAAAAAGCAGAACACCGCATTGATCATATGGAAAGGTTAAGACAACTGCAAGATGAAACCAAGGGCTTTAATACTTTCATTCCATTGAAATTTAGAAATAAGGACAATGACATGCATGATGTTCCAGAGTCCACCATGTCCAATGATTTAAAAATGTATGCGATATCTCGTTTATACTTAGATAATTTCCCGCATGTGAAAGCCTACTGGCCCATGCTAGGTCGTGAAATAGCACAGCTTACTTTAAGTTATGGCGTGAACGATATTGATGGCACTATTGACGATACCACTAAAATTTATTCCATGGCAGGTAGTGAAGAACAAACACCTGTGATGACTACAGAAGAATTGGTACGCTTAATTAAACAAGCCCATCGTAAGCCAGTGGAAAGAGGCACTCTCTACAATGTGATCCAAGACTATTCTTTGGTGGAGATGGATTAATTCAATTCAGATTCTTTACATTTGAATATGAAATTTACGAGCGTATTAGCCGGGCTACTTTTATTTGCACTGAGTGCTAGAGCGCAATCTGATGCCAATTTGCTTGAAAAATTAATGCAGCAAAAACCGGCGCAATTTGGTAAAATTCTTGCCAACCCTAACGAATACCGTCTTCAAATTTTATATACTCAAATTAATAGAGACAAAAACAATGTACCTCATTTTAAAGAGTATAGCTACAGGCTGAATCCCAAAGAATATTTTTATCCAGCTAGTACCGTTAAAATGCCCTTAGCATTTTTAGCATTAGAGAAAATTAATAATTTAAAAATTAAGGGACTTACAAAGTCTACACTCATGGTTTACGATAGTGTAGCAGATAGACAAGAACCCATTTATAATAACCCTTACTCTATTAATGGCACACAAAATATTGAACAGGCCGTTAAAGAAATATTTTTAGTAAGTGATAACAATGCAGCCAATAGGTTATTTGAATTTGTAACACCACATACAGTACATGAACAATTAGCCGCAAAAGGCTATAAAGATGTTTATATCAGAAACCGATTAGAGTTAGGTAGGACTGCCAAAGAAAATAGAAGCACGCAGGCCATTGACTTTTATAATGAGCAAGGAAAAATAATTTACCATCAGCCTGCTGCCTTTAATAAAGACAGCCTTCCTTATTACAATGCTTTTATAGGCAATGGCTATTTAAACAATCAAGATTCACTTATCAAAGGCCCTTTAAATTTTTCAGAAAAAAATAGAATTTATTTAAGCGACCTTACCCATATTTTAAAATCGGTTCTATTCTTTGATCAAACGCCCCCTTCTCAAAGATTTAATTTAACCACCGAGGATAGAAAGTTTTTATTGCATTATATGCATACCCTTCCCAACGAATCGCAGTACCCTACTTACGACACAGCTAATTATTGGCCAGGGTATTGTAAGTTTTTATACACAGGTTCGGAGAAAGGCCCCTTCCCATCCAATATTAAAATATTCAATAAAGTAGGTGACGCCTATGGGTTCTTATTAGATATTGCCTATGTGATGGATCCAGAGAAGAAGATTGAGTTTATGTTAAGTGCAGTTATCTATTGCAATAGCGATGGCATTATCAACGATAGTATGTATGACTATGATTCAGTGGGCTACCCCTTTTATAAAAACTTAGGCCAGTTAATTTACAACTACGAGCTTCAACGCAAAAAAGCTTTTCTCCCTAATTTCACCCCCTTGCTTGAAGCTGCCAAATAGATGTTAATAGAAAGGGAATAATTTATGGGCATTCAAGGTCTAAAACTTACGTCTGTTTGCGATTTATTTGCGAAATTCGTAGTTCAAATAAGCAATCATGATATTATCTTCTCTATTAAACAGATTCAGTGAGCCAGAAACTTTAAAAATGGCCAAATTAGGCCGTGAACTAAGAGCTCAAGGCAAAGACGTTATTGACTTAAGTTTGGGTGAACCCGACTTCGATACCCCTCAACATATTAAAGATGCCGCTATTAAAGCTATCAACGATAACTGGTCTCACTATACACCTGTTGCCGGTTTTGCCGATTTAAGAGAAGCGGTTTGCAGTAAATTAAAACGCGATAATAATTTAGACTATAAAGCAGAAAATATTATTACTTCTACCGGCGCCAAACAAAGTTTAGCCAATGCCATTTTAGCCTTGGTAGACGATGGTGATGAAGTAATCATTCCTACTCCATACTGGGTAACTTATTCTGAACTCGTAAAAATTGCGAGAGGTAAGGTGGTAGAAATTAGAAGTACTGTAGAAGATGGTTTTAAAGTAAGCCCTGCACAAGTAGAAGCTGCCATTACTTCAAGAACAAAAGTATTTATGTTCTCTTCACCCAATAACCCTTCAGGTGCAGTGTATAATAAAGCTGAATTAGAAGCACTTGCCAATTTGTTTAAAAAATATCCGGGCATTACTATATTATCAGATGAAATTTATGAGTACATCAATTTTGAAGGTAAGCATGAAAGTATTGCTCAATTTGCAGAGGTCAAGGATCAAACAATTGTGATTAACGGATTAAGTAAAGGTTTTGCCATGACTGGCTGGCGTTTAGGCTATACAGCATCAAGTGTTGAATTAGCGAAGGCCATGGAAAAATTACAAGGTCAATTTACTTCAGGCACTTGTAGTATCACACAAAAAGCGGCAGTCACTGCCTTAGTAGGCGATTTAAAACCTTCTATTGAAATGACGGAAGAGTTTACGCGTCGTCGTACAAAAACATTAGCGCTAGTGAACGATATTCCTGGCTTTAAATGTTTTGCGCCACAAGGTGCATTTTATGTATTCCCCGATGTAAGTGCTTATTATGGTAAATCTGATGGCAACACAACCGTTACCAATGCATCCGACTTTAGTATGTATCTTTTAAATGAGGCCAATGTATCTTCTGTAATGGGAGATGCTTTTGGAGAACCTAACTGTGTTCGTTTCTCTTTTGCCAATAGCATGCCAAATATCGAAAAAGCTTGGGCTAGAATTAAAGAGGCCTTGGCTAAATTAAAATAAAGCCATTTAGTTTAAATAAATTAATTTTAGAAGCGTTATTATAAGTAACGCTTCTTTTTTTAGTAGATACCATGACGCCAGAGAAATTTCAAATGTTTGAAAATAGGTTGCTTAAAAATTATAAGCACCGCATTAAACAAGCTAAACGACAAAATATTAGCTGCTGGCGATTGTATGACCACGACCTTCCAGAATTTCCCGTTTGTGTTGAAATTTATGAAGACTATATTTATATAGCTGAATACAATCGCCGCCATAGTTTAAGCGATGAAGAACATGAGACTTGGTTAAGCGAAACCAAAAACTGTATTGCTACTATTACGGGTTTACCCATTGAAAATATGTACTTAAGGGTGCGCAAGAGAATGGATCATAAAGAAGAGCAGTACGAGAAAGAAGAAACCCTGCCTATTTCAAAAATAATTACAGTGACTGAAAATGGTTTACAATTTAAAGTAAACCTAACCGACTACTTAGATTCTGGTTTGTTTTTAGACCACCGTATTACAAGACAAATGGTGCAAGCAGAGTGCAAGGGCACTGAGTTTTTAAATTTATTTTCTTATACCAGTTCATTCTCTGTTTACGCTGCAGCAGCAGGCGCTAAAACCGTTACCTCTGTTGATTTATCTAAAACCTATTTAGCCTGGAGTGAAGATAATTTTGCTTTGAATAAATTAAATAATAAACTTGCTTACCAGTTTATTCACGCCGATGTAAAGCAGTATTTAAAGACCTTGCCTGCTAATAAATACGATTTAGTGTTCATGGACCCTCCCACTTTTAGCAATAGCAAAAGAATGAAGGATGTATTAGATATTCAAAGAGACCATGTTGAATTAATCAATGATGTACTACGCGCCATAAAACCAGGAGGTATTTTATATTTTAGTACTAATTTTTCTCATTTCAAATTAGAAGCGGAAAGTATTCATACCAAACTTATTAAAGATATTACCAAAGCTACTACCCCATTCGATTTTGATGGAAGATTAAAAAGAGCCTGTTTTA
>CALDSE010000050.1 GCA_937911175.1 uncultured Sediminibacterium sp. | reverse complement strand
AAAATTATTTCAGTAACATCTTCAGTAACGCCTTTCAAAGTAGCAAACTCATGGTCCACTCCTTCAATTTTGATACCTACTATTGCAAAGCCTTCTAATGAGCTTAATAAAACTCTTCTTAAAGCATTACCTAAAGTTAAACCAAAGCCAGGCTCTAATGGACGGAATTCGAATTGTCCTTCAAAGTCGTTTGCTTTTTGTAAAACAATTTTATCTGGTTTTTGAAAACTTAATATAGCCATGTCAATTTATTTTTTATTTGAATCTTCCTAGTGGAAGAAATTTTGTTATTGCTTACTACTTAGAATACAATTCGACGATTAATTGCTCCTTGATATTTTCAGGAACAGCTTCACGCTCAGGCATCGTGATGAAAGTACCTGTATTGGTATTTTCATTCCAATCTACCCAACTGAATTTTGTATTTTTTCCGCGTTGTTTGCTAACGATTGAAGTGTTATGCGCACTCTTTGGACGATAAGCAATAACATCACCTGGGCGACAAGTATAAGAAGGTACGTTGGTCACTTCACCATTAACAGTGATGTGCTTGTGCGATACCAACTGACGTGCCTCAGGACGACTAGCTGTTAATCCCATTCTGTAAATGGTATTGTCCAAACGAGATTCTAATAATTTGATTAAGTTTTCACCTGTAACACCTTTGATACGAGAAGCTTCCTCAAATGTTTTGCGGAATTGACGCTCTAATACACCATAAGTATATTTCGCTTTTTGCTTTTCTCTTAACTGTAATGCATACTCTCCTAATTGCTTACGCTTGCGTTGTGCGCCGTGTTGGCCTGGAGGGTTGCTGTTTTTGCCTAACCATTTAGCGTTTCCTAAAATAGGTTCGCCGAAAATGCGACAAATTTTGGTTTTGGGTCCTGTGTAACGTGCCATAATTCTTGTTTGTGATTTTTTAGTGTCGATGTATCATCAGTAAAAATCTAAAATGAATGATACACCCTTGTTGGTTATATAAAAATTAAACTCTTCTTTGTTTTGGAGGACGACATCCATTGTGCGGCATTGGAGTTACGTCGCGAATAGAAGTGACTTCAATTCCTGATTGTGAAATAGAACGAATAGCTCCTTCACGACCAGAACCTGGACCTTTTACAAATACTTCTACTCTTTTAACACCAGCGTCTGATGCTACTTTCGCTGCATCTGCTGCTGCCATTTGAGCTGCATAGGGAGTGTTCTTCTTAGAACCTCTGAATCCCATTTTACCAGCACTGCTCCAGCTGATCACTTGACCTGCCTTATTAGTGAAAGCAATAATTAAGTTGTTGAATGTTGCACTGATACGAACTTCTCCAGATGCATCAATTTTCACGACTCTTTTCTTAGAAGCCGCTTTTGCACTGTTTTGTGCTTTGATTGGTTTTGCCATTTTTTTTGAGGTGTGTTTTTATTACTTGTTGTTACTTGTAATAGAAACGGGTTTTTTAATTTAAATCTCCCCTACATTTTGTAGGATCCGATTTTTTATGAAGAACTAAAATTATTTCTTAGCTACTTTCTTCTTACCAGCAACTGTCTTACGCTTACCCTTACGAGTACGTGAGTTAGTCTTAGTACGTTGACCACGAACAGGTAAACCTTTTCTGTGACGTAAACCACGGTAACAAGCAATATCTAATAAACGCTTAATACTCATAGATACTTCACTACGTAAAGCACCTTCTACTTTAAATTCAGCATTGATGATATTACGAATAGCGGTTTGCTCATCGTCATTCCACTCATTTACTTTTTTATCGTAACTGATGTTTGCTTTGTTTAAGATGTACTGAGCTGTAGAATGTCCAATACCGAAGATGTACTGTAGTCCTATCTCTCCTCTTTTGTTTTTTGGTAAGTCTATACCGGCAATACGAGCCATATTTTAAAACTGGTTTTTTGTTATTGTTGTTTTGTTTGGATTATCCTTGTCTTTGCTTAAAGCGAGGATTCTTTTTGTTGATAACGTATAATTTACCTTTACGCTTCACGATCTTGCAATCGGCACTACGCTTTTTAATGGATGCTCTAACTTTCATCTTTTTATTTTTAAATATTTATTTCCTAGTTATTTTCTACTTTTTATTTGTGTCTGAAATTGATTCTTCCTCTTGTTAAATCGTAAGGACTCATTTCCAAACCCACTTTATCCCCAGGCAAAATTCTGATATAGTGCATGCGCATTTTACCAGAGATTGTCGCCAAAATTTCATGTCCGTTTTCTAATTTCACTCTGAACATGGCGTTGCTCATAGCTTCAATAATTACTCCATCTTGTTTAATCAGCGGTTGTTTTGACATACTTATTTTGGGGTTGCAAAGATATGGAAATGAATGGAATTATGAAAAATTCACCCCGAAATATTGCGAAATGTGCAAAATAAAAGGAGAACGGGCTGTTCTCCTTTAAAAAATATTGATAATCAACTAGTTAGCGAATTATAGACCCGGCAACCATGGTCGGCCAATGCCAGCCCTAAAAGGCCAAGGTATAGCAGATAAGATTAAGAGCAAGGCAATGAGGTAAAATGTGGCAGTTAAGCTGGGTTTGCCCCCCTTTTTCAAGCTTATATGACCAATGGTGATTAATACGATGGCAATAAGCATGGAGCTAATATGTTCCACTGCCCAAAAACGAGTAGCGGCGTCCTTCATCACCTCTTTCATTCCTCCTGCTGCAGCTATAAGCTTGTAACCAACGGCTCCAAAGAAATACTGGTAAAGTCCCAAAACCAAGCTAGTATGCGCACTAATGAGCAAAATTTTACTTGTTTTTAGGGCATTTTGTCCTGAAATAAGCTTGACAATGGATAAAAGAAGGGTAATTAGGACCACCCATCTTAGTAAATTATGTAAATGCAGCAGTCCAGTATTCATATTATAATTTTTAATATTGTGAGCAATTGAAGATTCAATTAGCTAATATAATTAAAAATAAGCGAACTAGTCTACCCAATCCGCAACAAATAAGTTGGTATCGCGGGAGCCTCCATTGTTTCTATTGGAAGAAAATAGAATTCTTTTACCATCTGGGCTAAACATAGGAAAAGCATCAAAGCCTTTGTCGCGACTAATTTTCTCCAAATTATTTCCTTCTAAGTCTATTAAATACATGTTAAAAGGAAATCCGCGTTTGTATTCATGGTTACTGCAAAATATAATGTGCTTACCATCGGGTGTGAAATTAGGCGCCCAATTGGCTTGGCCTAAATTGGTAATTTGCTTGGCATCGGTTCCATCGGCATTCGCAATCCATACTTCCATTTTAGTAGGTGCCACCATTCCCTCTTTTAATAAAGAACTATACTCATCAATCTCTTCTTTCGTAGAAGGACGGCTTGCTCTCCAAACAATTTTTTTTCCATCTGGGCTAAACCATGCACCCCCATCATAACCTAAAGTATTGGTTACTCTAATTTCTTTTTTTGTTTTTAAATCCATTACATATAAATCTAAGTCACCATCTTTCACACTACAGTAAATCATTTTTTGACCATCAGAAGATAAAGTGGCTTCTGCATCATAGCCTTCGCTATGCGTAATTTGTTGTTCATTTTTCCCATTCGTATCGGCAATGAAAATATCATAGCTCGCATATAAAGGCCAAATATATCTATTACCATACTTTGCACGGTCCACTGTTGGCGGGCAATCATCTCCCCCATTTTTAGTGGAAGCGTAAATAATATGCGCTCCGTCTTTAGTAAAAAAAGAACAAGTAGTTCTTCCCTTGTTTCCACTAATTAATTTATAAGTAAAACTTTCTGTGTTATTGGTTGGCACCAAACCCATAAAAATTTGATCGCAATTAATACCTTCTTTAGGATTGGTTCTTTGAAAACTTGCACGCTTGCTATCATAACTCCAATAAGCCTCGGCATTGTCTCCGCCATTCGTTAATTGAATAATGTTTTTGAAATGCGATTCGCCTGCAAATAATACTGAATCCTGTGCTTCTGCCTGCATAGCTAAAAAAGCTGCGAATACTAAAAAGCTTAATTGTTTCATAGATTAATTTATAGGCAGCAAAAGTAAATAGTAAAAAAGCAATAAAGCTAACCAAAATCAGTAAAGCCTCTATTTTCTGTCATATTTCTGTCATATTTATGCGACTTAATGATGGCGAAATCATTTAAAAAATACACCTTTGTACAAATAAGTCTATGCCCATTATTGCCCCATCTTTATTAGCTGCCAATTTCTTAGAATTAGGCAATGCCTGCAATATGCTTAATGAAAGCGAGGCCGAGTGGTTTCATTTAGATGTAATGGATGGAAGCTTTGTTCCTAATATTAGTTTTGGACTACCCATCATTGAACAAATTAGAAAGGCCACTACCAAGGTTTGCGATGTACACTTAATGATTGTCTCTCCTGAAAAATATATTACTGCCTTTAAAAAAGCAGGTGCCGATATTTTAACGGTGCACTTTGAGGCTTGCCCTGAACTATCAAATACCCTTGCTCAAATTAAAGCAGAAGGCATGAAGGCAGGTGTGGCCATTAACCCCAATACCGATGCTGAAGTATTAGCTCCTTTTATAAAAGAGATAGACCTGGTTTGTGTCATGAGCGTATACCCTGGTTTTGGGGGACAGAAATTTATTGAAACTACTTATGAGAAAGTAGTTGCCCTAAAAGCTATGATTACCAAAGCGGGTGCTTCTACCCTTATTGAAATAGATGGCGGCGTGGATGCTAATAATGCAGCTGCACTTACCAAGGCAGGTGCAGATGTACTGGTTGCAGGCACTACTGTATTTAAAGCAGCCGACCCAATTGCCATGATTGCAAGTTTAAAGCAGTCTTAGTTTACTAATGCATACTTAGATTTTTTATTAAGGGCATAAGTTCTTGTTTAGCTTATTCTTACTTAATGCGCCCTTAAGATTAACCTTGTTTTATCAAATGTTTACCTAATGATTAACGAAATGTTATCATTTAAAGTAATGCACATATGTGCGTATTTAATCCTTGTTATTTTCTTCTAGTTAAATTAAATTTATGTTAGGCTGATAAAATATAATACTAACCCTTTAAATGTTACTACATTGACAGAAACCATCATCAATTTAGAAACCGTTAACCCCATTGAATTCTTTGGCGTTAACAACTCCAAGTTCGACATCTTAAAAAAGAAATTTCCCTTACTAAAAATTCTATCAAGAGGTACTCAAATTAAATTAAGCGGCGCTCCAGAACAAATTGATTTAGCCAAAGAAAAAATTGACTTAATCATTCAGTACATGGAACGCAATGGACATTTGAGTGAAAACTATTTTGAGCAAATTTTAGGAGGTGATGATGCCGAAACCATTGATAATTTTATCGACAAAAACCCGAACGATGTATTGGTATTCGGACCTAATGGCAAAACCGTTAGAGCCCGCACTGCTAATCAGAAAAAAATGGTTACTGCTGCCGATAAAAATGATATCATTTTTGCGATTGGACCCGCAGGTACAGGTAAAACTTATACCGCCGTTGCATTAGCAGTAAGGGCTTTGAAAAATAAATTAGTAAAGAAAATTATTTTAACAAGACCTGCAGTGGAAGCTGGTGAAAATTTAGGTTTTTTACCAGGTGATTTAAAAGAAAAAATTGATCCTTATTTAAGACCCTTATATGATGCCTTAGATGATATGATACCTGCCGATAAATTAGGTTATTATATGACTACGCGCACCATTGAGATTGCACCGCTGGCTTATATGAGAGGTCGTACCTTAGACAATGCCTTTATTATTTTAGATGAATCACAAAACGCCAACGACCTTCAAATTAAAATGTTCTTAACGCGTATTGGCGCCAATGCGAAAGCCATTATTACGGGCGACCCTACCCAGGTTGACTTACCAAGAAATCAAAAAAGTGGATTGGAAAAAGCCTCTCGTATTTTACAAAATATTGAAGGTATTGCCCATATTCAATTAGATGAGGAAGATGTGGTAAGACATAAGTTAGTAAAAGCCATTATTAGGGCCTATGATAAGGAAAGAGAAAACGAGACAGAGAACTCTTACCATCGTTAAACCATTTTATATAGAAACTAAGCTTATATAGGTGCTGAGCCTGACACTAGATACCTCGTTCCGAATTTCGGGACGGGGTATTTTTTTGTTTTTAACTGACCTAAAAAATATGTAATTTTATAGCAATGGCTTTAGAAAATTTACAACAGTTTACTGTGGGGGTCGAAGAGGAGTACATGGTACTTGACCCTGCTACGAAGGAATTAAAAAGCCATCAGCAGCAGATTGTAAATGAAGGACAGAAGAAATTTAAAGAAAAGATTAAGGCTGAAATGCACCAGGCAGTGGTGGAAGTGGGCACTGGTATATGCAAAAATGTAGATGAAGCTTTTGAAGAAGTATTGGCTTTAAGAACACATGTATCAGAAGTAGCCAATGGACTTGGTTTTAGTATTGGCGCTTCAGGCACCCACCCTTTTAGTTTATGGGAAACACAATTAGTATCGGATCAGTCTAGGTACCAAGCAATATTGAATGAATTACAACAAGCCGCAAGAAGTAATTTAATTTTTGGATTACATGTGCATGTAGGTATTGAAGACAGAAGTATGGCCATGCAAATTGCCAACACTGCCAGGTATTTCTTACCGCATATTTATGCATTAAGTACGAATTCTCCTTTTTGGGAAACGCGCAATACAGGGTATAAGTCTTATAGAAGTAAGGTGTTTGATAAATTTCCAAGAACAGGTATTCCCGATACTTTTGAAAGTATTGAAGCTTATGAAAAGTTTATTCAACTACTTATAAAAACCAATTGCATCGATGATGGTAAAAAAATATGGTGGGACTTACGCGTACATCCTGTTTTTAATACAGTTGAATTTAGAATTTGCGATGTACCTATGACCATTCAAGAAACCATCACCATTGCTGCTTTCTTTCAGGCTATCTGTGCTAAAATATATTCTCTAAGAAGACAAAATATTAATTTCATCAATTACCAACGCGCACTTATTAATGAAAATAAATGGCGTGCCAGCCGTTATGGTATTGAAGGAAAATTGATTGACTTTGGAAAAGAAAAAGAAGTCCCTATTCAAGATTTAATATTAGAATTACTAGACTTTGTTGATTCAGTGGTAGATGAACTGGGTAGCAGAAAACATTTGGAAAAAGTAAAAGATATATTTACCAACGGTACAGGCGCCGACCAACAATTAAAAGTATTCAATGAAACGGGTAGTTTAATTGAGGTAGTGAAGTATATTGAAACAAGTTTCTTGAAAGTATAAGCTTCGATTCCTAAGTCTGGTTTTCTCCTAATTAATTTATTACTAACCTATCAACGCTTTATTTAGTTTACACTGAATAGTTTTACTGTGCTGCTTTGAAATCAAATAAGGTGGCTGTAAACAAACCTATTTCTCTTTTTTTAAACACCACATCCCAATTACCTTTGTATCTTAAAATTTTAGGAACAAGCAGTCCATTGAAATGAGTCATCTCCACTTCCATCTGTACATTAAAATCGTATACACCAGCCTTATAACTTAAGGAATAGTTACGACCTAATACTTCCAAGGTTCTAGGGTCAAACCAAGTAATCATTTGGTCCACCACTACTCTATTTTTATTTATAAAGCCTAAATCTTGTTTAGGTTGAACATCAAATACATACACCAACTGTCCATGATATTCGACATAGTCTAATTTATAATCGTATAATTCATGCGCCGACTCGTCGTATAAGTCGAGTTTATTGCCAATTAAAGGAATACCCGCAATTTTTTTACCCGGATTAAAAAACAACATTTTCAATTGCTCTTTAGCTTTTTCAATACCCGAGCCTCTTATTTCTCTCACTTTTCCTTTCACAATATTCGTCTCTCCGCAAATAGTACCCTTGGTGAAAAATAAACTAGCATATAAAGAAGGAGTTACATAATTATAATTGCCAAATGCATCGCGTAAATTACCCGTTACTTTCTCCTCCAAAACTTCCATGGTCCTGCAATTATCTTTTCTGGTTTGTTTGGTTTTACTATTTAAAGTAGCTACTACTTTTTCGTTCTTATCCTTCATTTGAATATAATTGTAAGAACTGTATCCAATAGTGCGTAGTGTTTTAAAGGCTTTGTAAAAACTAGTGTCTTCTTTAATTCTTTGTAAAATAGCTTTATAATCAAAATTATTTCTAACAATGGCATCGCTTAAAGTAAATTTTTGACCTCCATCATTAAATGTAGTATCCTGTGCATATACATTCGCATTCAATACAAACATTCCCAACATTATGCCAATATATTTAAAGCCTGAATATTTGAAGCCTATACATTTTGAACTCGTAAAACGCATAATAAATTATTTAATTTGAATCATTTTATAATCAACCCTTGTATTGCCTTTAGAAATATCGTTTAATTTTCCTTGCAAAATTTTACGGCGTAGTGGCTTTAAATAATCAATGAATAATTTGCCTTCAATATGGTCATATTCATGTAAAATAATTCTAGCCGTCATACCCGTAAAAGTTTCAGTGTAGGATTTGAAATTCTCATCCATATAAGATAAGGTAACTGTCTCAGCCCTGGTTACATCTTCTCTAATTTTAGGAATACTTAAACAACCTTCGTTATATACCCATTCCGTACCTCCTGTTTCAAGTACCTTGGCATTAATAAATACCTTCTTAATACCCGGCGCATCTGCATACACTTCATCCTCTTCTTCTCTATTAGCGAAAATTTGAGCGCTATCCATTACAAATAGGCGAATGTTCTTATTTATCTGTGGCGCAGCCAAGCCTACCCCATTACTTTCATACATGGTTTCCCACATGTCTTCAATTAATAAAGCCAAGCCAGGATAGTCTGCCTCAATAGCAGGACTCATTTTTCTTAATACAGCTGCACCATAGGCAACAATTGGTAAAATCATAGTCGCAACATTATAAAATCTAAAATGGGGATATTGGCTGCAAAGTTATCAATAAAAGATGGCTTTACGAACGGTTACTCAGATATTCCTGCAATAACATGGTAGCAGCCACTCTATCAATGGTTTTTTTGTCTCTTCTATCGTTTTTCTTCATGCCCATTTCTACCATGGCCCTCACGGCATTTTTAGAACTATAACGCTCATCTATAGTTTGAATGGGAATAGTAGGAAATTTCTTTCCTAAATCAATGATGGCTTTTTGTACCAGCGGAGTTGCATCGGTGGGTGAATTATCTAAATTAAGCGGCTCTCCTATTAATATAAGTTCAACGGGTTCTTTGGAAAAATAATCGGCTAAAAAAGTGAATAGCTCTTTTGTATCCACGGTGGTGAGTGCTGTTGCAATAATTTGCAAAGGATCGGTTACTGCTAAGCCGCATCTTTTTCCACCGTAATCAATACAAATTATTCTAGCCAAGGTTTTTAATTAAAATGAATAAAATTATTATTAGCAGACATTATTTCTATAACTAATGATGCAATTACAAAAATACTAAATACAATACTGGCAATTCCATTGGCAGTCATAAAGGCAATGTTTACCTTACTCAAGTCATTGGGCTTCACAATACTATTTTGGTATAAAAGCATTCCTACAAAAACAAGTAGCCCTATTAAATAAACAAAGTGAAATCCTCCGATAAAATAAGCCGCAATAACCAATGCTGCTGAAAAAATATGTAATACTCTTGCAATACTTAAGGCTTTGTTCAAACCCCAATAACTTGGAATAGAATACAGCGATTGCGACTTATCAAATTCAATATCCTGCAAGGCATAAATAATATCAAAACCACTTACCCAAAATACAACGGCAAAAGAAAATAACAAAGGAAGCAGTGCAAAGCTACCGGTAACGGCTAAATAAGCACCAATGGGCGCTAGAGAAAGTCCAATACCTAAAACTAAATGGCATAAATAAGTAAAGCGTTTAGTATAGCTATAAAACAAAATAACAAAAAGGGCTACTGGCGATAAATAAAAACAAATTGAATTAATAAAAAAACTAGCTGTAATAAAAACAGCCATATTTATAAAAATAAAAACAAGTGCTTTTTCTGCTTTAATAATGCCCGCTGGAATTTCTCTAATGGCTGTTCTTGGATTGAGTTTATCGAAGTGCCTGTCTAAATAACGGTTAAAAGCCATGGCAGTTGAACGCGCGCTTACCATACAAACTATTACTAAAAAGAATTTTAAGAAAAAATGTTCCACCGGAACTGCTGACATCCACTGCGCTCTCACACCCAACACAAAACCAATGATTGCAAAGGGTAATGCAAAAATGGTATGTGAAAATTTAACCAAGCTCAAATAATTCTTAACTACCGACATACTTTAATTCTATTAATTATAATTTACTCCTCTATCTATACCTATCCTATTTCTAACAATATCTATCTCACCATCTCCCATAAAACAATAGCAGCGGCTACTGAAATATTTAAAGAATGCTTCATCCCATATTGTGGAATTTCCACTGCCCCATCACAAATAGCCAAAACTTCTTCACTCACCCCTTCTACCTCATTTCCAAAAACAAAGGCAAGTGCTTTATTTGATTCTTTATTAGCATCAGCATTGGATGCGTTACTTAAGTAGGTTTTGAAATTTTCCAAAGATATACTTCCCTTTGTTTGTTCAATGGCAAATACTTTATAGCCTTGTTCTTTTAAAGCTTCAACAGCAGCCATGGTATTTTCATAATACAACCAATCCACCGACTCAGTGGCGCCTAAGGCTGTTTTTTGAATATCTCTATGAGGAGGCTGTGGCGTAAAGCCACACAAACAAATACCTGCAATTAAAAAAGCATCGGCCGTTCTAAATACAGAACCCACATTGTGCATGCTACGGATATTATCCATGACCACCACCAGGGGCTTTTTGTCGGCCAACTTAAAGTCGGCCACCGACTTTCGTCCCAACTCGTCCATGGTTAGTTTGCGCATATGCAAAAGTAGGCTTTTTATGAAAAATTATGTAGGTTTGTCCACCATGTCAAAATCAAGTGCCGATACGCCACTCATGCAACAACACCGGGCTATTAAGCAAAAATATCCCGATGCCATTTTGCTATTTCGCGTGGGCGATTTTTACGAGACATTTGGAGAAGATGCCATTGTTGCCTCTAAAGTTTTAGGCATTACCCTTACCAAAAGAAATAATGGTTCCGCTTCTTCTAGTGAACTAGCAGGTTTCCCCCACCATTCATTAGATACTTATTTACATAAATTAGTAAAAGCCGGACATAGGGTGGCTATTTGTGATCAATTGGAAGATCCAAAAAATGTAAAAGGAATTGTGAAAAGAGGTGTAACCGATATGCTTACGCCTGGCATTGCCACTAACGATAAATTATTAGAACATAAAAACAATAATTTCTTAGCAGCCATTTATGTAGAAAATGAAAAAGGCGGCATTGCATTTTTAGATATTACTACGGGAGAATTTTTAATTGCAGAAGGCAGCACCGATTATTTAGATAAATTATTACAAAGTTTACAACCTGCAGAAATTCTACATCCTAAAAATTATCAAGCAGCTTTTAAAGAAAGTTTTGGAAATGGATTTTATACCTATGGGCTAGATAGCTGGATATTTGATGAAGCCTTTGCCACCGAACAATTATTAAAGCAATTTCAAACTAGTACTTTAAAGGGCTTTGGTATTGCTGAGCAAAAATTGGGCATTATGGCTGCAGGTGCTATACTGCATTATTTAAAAGAAACCGAACATCCCCACCTTCAACATATACATACCATTAAAAGTATTGTGCGTGAGGAAATATTGTGGATGGATAAATTTACTATTCGTAATTTAGAATTAATAGGTAATGGCGCCGATAGAAAAGGACTGCTTGAAATTATGGATGCCACCAAAAGCCCCATGGGTGCTAGACTATTAAAAAGATGGTTAGTGTTTCCACTACAATCTATTACGCAAATTAATAAGCGCTTAGAGGCAGTGGCAAATTTATTAGCTGATAGTAATAGCACTACTGAATTAGGTGCCCTAATAGAATCTTGTGGGGACTTAGAAAGGCTTGCTAGTAAGTTATCGACTAGAAAAATACAACCAAGAGAACTCCTGCAGTTAGCAAAATCATTAGAGGCTGCTACTACTATTAAAGAATTATTATCAAGCAATACCAATAGTTATTTAGAAGAAATGGCCAATGCTATTTCGGTTTGTGCTAAAACCAAGGCTGCTATATTGAATACCCTTCAAGAACAACCCCCTGCCACTACTGTGAAAGGAGGCTTTATTAAAGAAGGCGTTTCAACTACTTTAGATGAACTTAGAAATATATCCAGCGGAGGCAAAGATTTTTTAACGCAGATACAAAACAAAGAAGCAGAAATTACGGGCATCTCTTCTTTAAAAATTGGATACAATAATGTGTATGGTTATTATTTGGAAGTAACCCATGTTCATAAAAACAAAGTACCCGCCGAGTGGATACGCAAGCAAACCCTAACTACTGCAGAAAGGTATATTACCCCTGAATTAAAAATTTACGAAGAAAAAATATTAGGTGCCGAGGATAAAATTTTAAGCCTTGAACAAGAAATGTATAATGATTTACTTGATCAGGTCTTTATTGAAATGAATGCTATTCAAAATAATGGACAATTAATAGGCACCTTGGATTGTTTATTATGCTTTTCTGAAATTGCGAAAGAAAATAAATATTGCAAACCTAGTTTAACAGAAGATGCTATTTTAAATATTAGCGCAGGAAGGCACCCAGTTATTGAAAAAACTTTAGCTATTGACCAAGACTATATTCCTAATGATGTTTTCTTAGACCCCGCTACCCAACAAATTATTATTTTAACAGGTCCTAATATGAGTGGTAAAAGTGCAGTGTTAAGACAAACTGCCTTAATTACCCTTATGGCACATATGGGATCTTATGTACCTGCACAGGCAGCTTCTATACCACTTACCGATAAAATATTTACACGCGTGGGCGCGAATGATAATTTGAACGCAGGAGAGTCCACCTTTATGGTGGAGATGCTTGAAACCGCCAGCATTCTAAATAATATTAGTGCGCGTAGTTTAATACTACTTGATGAAATTGGAAGAGGCACTTCTACCTATGATGGTATTTCTATTGCATGGAGTATTGTGGAGTTCTTACATCAGTCTAAACAAAAGCCTAAAACTTTGTTTGCAACACATTATCATGAGTTGAACGATTTAGAAGCGCAACTTTCTACTGTGCACAATTTTCATGTAAGCCATAAAGAAGTGGGTAATAAAATTATTTTCTTACGCAAACTAACTAAGGGAGGCAGCACACATAGCTTTGGTATTCATGTAGCGAAGATGGCGGGCATGCCCAATATTTTAGTAAATAGGGCCAATGAAATTTTAAAAGAAATGGAATTGAAAAATAAGGGCAGTCAAGAATTTCAGTTATCTATTTTTGATGCACATACAGAAACCTTTGAATCGATTAGAAAAGAATTAGATGAGATGGATATTAATAATCTAACACCGGTAGAGGCTTTAATGAAACTACAAGCCATTAAGAAAAAGCTTAATTAAATAATTAACTAACTAATTAGAAAAGTTAGGCAGTCCCTCTTAATATTATCCTACTAAGATTTACTTAGTAAGATCAAATAAAATTTATTGACTAAT
>CALDSE010000049.1 GCA_937911175.1 uncultured Sediminibacterium sp. | reverse complement strand
TAGAAGAATTTATTTATAGCGATGAATATTGCGGAGGTATCAAGGGAGGTAAGCGATTAAAAGCTTGTATCCCTGGAGGATCTTCTGTGCCCATTTTACCTGCTAACTTATTATTAAAAACAGCGACTGGTGAAACACGTTACATGAACTATGAAAGTTTAAGTGATGGTGGTTTTGCAACAGGATCGATGTTAGGTTCTGGAGGTTTTATTGTTTTAGACGAGGATCAATGTATTGTAAAAAACACATTAACATTAGCACGTTTTTATCGTCACGAAAGTTGTGGCCAATGTTCTCCATGTAGAGAAGGGACTGGTTGGATGGAAAAAATATTACACAAGATTGAACATGGTCATGGCACTATCGCGGATATAGATTTATTATGGGATATTCAAAGAAAGATAGAAGGGAATACCATTTGTCCATTAGGTGATGCAGCGGCATGGCCTGTTGCTGCGGCGATTCGTCATTTCCGTGATGAATTTGAGTGGCATATCAACAATCCTGTTTTATCACAAACAAGCAATTTCGGTTTACAACACTATGCAGATCCAATTCATGTACCTGCATAACATAGAAATATAAACTATGAGCGAACAAAATTTATTTAAAGTAACAATCGACAATATTACCATTGATGTTCCAGCTGGAACAACAGTGTTACAAGCTGCTCGATTGATTGGTGGTCAAGTTGCTCCGCCTGCAATGTGTTTTTATAGCAAATTGGAAGGAAGCGGCGGTAAGTGTAGAACTTGTTTGGTAGAAGTATCAAAAGGTTCAGAAAAAGATCCAAGACCAATGCCAAAATTAGTTGCCTCTTGTCGTACCACTGTAATGGATGGCATGGAAGTAAAAAATATTACTAGTGAAAAAGTTATTGATGCAAGAGCGGGTGTGGTGGAATTTTTATTATTGAATCATCCCCTTGATTGTCCTATTTGTGATCAGGCGGGAGAATGTCATTTACAAGACTTAAGTTTTGAACACGGTAAGGCAGGCACTAGATATGAGTTCCAAAGACGCAGTTTCAAAAAGCATGATTTAGGTAAGCATATACAACTACATATGACGCGTTGTATTTTGTGTTACCGTTGTGTTTTTATTGCCGACCAATTAACGAATAAAAGAGAACACGGAATTTTAGATAGAGGAGACCATGCTGAAATTGCTACCCATATTGAAAAAAGTTTAGGCAATGAATTTATAGGCAATGTTATTGATGTTTGTCCAGTGGGCGCCTTAACCGATAAAACATTCCGATTTAAAAATAGAGTTTGGTTTTTAAAACCTATGGATGCACACCGCAATTGTCCTTCTTGTTCTGGTCGAGTAACTTTATGGAATAGAGGAGATGAAGTATTTAGAGTGACAGCACGCAAGGATGAGTGGGGTGAAATTGAAGATACACCTGATGGAAAACCAGGATGGATTTGTAATACTTGTCGTTTTGATAAAAAACAAACCAATGATTGGGTGATTGAAGGACCTCGTGCAATAAGCAGGCAATCAGTTATTGCGCAAGGGCATTATGCAGGCAATATTGGTACCACCCTACCTACAGAAACATTTAAAGCAGTGAATGACGGCAGAGCACCGCATTTATTAATGGATATTCATAACGAAAGCGAAGTGAACTTACCCTCTGTTCGTTTGAGTGAAACAGAAGGCCCTTCTCATGGAAATACTTTTAATAATAATTCTACAAACGCCTAATACTTAAAGTATGACACTACTCGCATTTGATTGGGCTATGATTATTGAGAAATTAATTTTGATTGTCATTATTGTGCTTACCACCTTATTGATTACTTTATACACCACTTTTGGTGAAAGAAAAGTAGCGGCCATCTTACAAGACCGACCAGGTCCGAATAGAGCAGGTCCTTTTGGTTTATTACAACCCCTAGCGGATGGTTTGAAATTAATCATGAAAGAAGAAATTATTCCTACTTCTGCTAGTAAGTGGTTATTTATTCTAGGTCCCGGATTAGCGATGACAGCAAGTTTGATGACCTCTGCTGTAATACCATGGGGCACTGAAATACATTTATTCGGAAGAACGATTGAATTACAAGTGGCTGATATTAATATTGGTTTATTGTATGTATTTGCTGTAGTGAGTATGGGTGTTTATGGTATTATGATTGGAGGTTGGGCTTCTAATAATAAATTTTCTTTGATGTCTGCCTTAAGAGCAGCTTCTCAAGCCATTAGTTATGAAATTGCGATGGGACTTGCCTTAATTGCTTTATTAATGTCAACAGGCAGCCTTAGTTTAAAAACAATTGTGGCAGATCAGGTAACAGGAAATTGGTGGAATGTGGTGTATCAGCCCTTGGGCTTTTTAATTTTCTTTATTTGTGCGATGGCAGAATGTAATCGTACACCTTTTGATTTACCAGAAGCAGAGAATGAATTAAACTTTGGCTATCACCAAGAATACTCTTCTATGAAATTAGGATTCTATTTATTTGCTGAATATGTGAATATGATTATGAGTAGTGCTATTATGGCCTCTATGTATTTTGGTGGTTACGATTTGCCTTTCTTTGATGAAAGCACTGTAGCGCCTAATATAGCAGCCATTATTGGCGTAGGTACCTTGCTTATTAAAATTGTATTATTTGTATTCTTATTTATGTGGATTCGCTGGACCATTCCAAGATTTAGATATGATCAATTAATGAATTTAGGCTGGAAAAAAATGATACCACTTGCTTTAATAAATATGTTAATCACGGGGGCATTCATTTTATCAAAATTATAATTATAAAAACTGTACGAATATAAGATGCAAGCATTAACCAATAAATCAATCGCAGTCAATCGCAGTCCCATGACAATATGGGAGCGTTTGTATTTGATTAATATTATTAAAGGCATGTTGATCACTTTTAGTCACATGTTTAAAAAGCAACCTACAGTAAGGTATCCTGAACAAAAAAGAGAGTTTAGTCCTGTGTTTAGAGGCTTACATGTATTAAATAGAGACGAAGAAGGACGTGAAAATTGTACTGCCTGTGGTTTATGTGCAGTGGCTTGCCCTGCAGAGGCCATTACCATGGAGGCAGCGGAGAGACAAGTAGGAGAAGAGCATTTATATAAAGAAGAAAAATATGCCGCTAAATATGAAATTAATATGTTGCGTTGTATTTTTTGCGGACTCTGCGAAGAAGCATGTCCAAAAGACGCTATTTATTTAAGCGAAACTTTTGCACCCGCTAATTATACACGCAAAGGTTTTATTTATGATAAGAACGATTTATTAATTCCTAATACTTTAACCAACGCAACTGAATTGGCTAAAGCAAAAGGGGTAGAAGCTTAAATAATATGAATACACTAGAAATTTTATTTTACGCTTTATCTGCCTTGGCTATTATTAGTGCGGTAATGGTATTAGTGAGTAAGAATCCGATACATAGTGTACTTTGGTTAATTCTAGTATTTTTTGCCATCTCAGGACATTATATTTTATTGAATGCGCAATTTTTAGCCATCGTTAATATTATTGTATATGCAGGCGCTATCATGGTCTTGTTCTTATTTGTGATGATGCTTATGAATGTAAAAAAGGACAATGAACCACAGAAGCAATTATGGGTAAAATTAATTGGTGTGATTGCAGGTGGTAGTTTTTTAACCTTATTAATTGCACTTGTAAAACAAAATACTTCTTTCCAAGGAAGAGATGTTTTATTGAAAGACGGAAACATAGGGCTTATTCATCCTTTAGGCCAAGCATTGTTTACCGACTATGTAGTGCCTTTTGAAATAAGTAGTGTACTTTTTTTAAGCGCGATGGTGGGCGCTGTAATCATTGGAAAAAAATAAATTTTTGTAAGATGCCTATAGAATATTATATCTTTTTATGTTTAACGCTATTTAGTATTGGCGTCATAGGTGTATTAACACGTCGTAATGCGATTATTGTTTTTATGTGTATTGAACTTATGCTCAATGCCGTAAATATGCTTTTAGTGGCCTTTTCAAAAATGAATTATGCTGCGGCGCAGGCAATAACACCTAATACCACAGCGGGTATTGATGCACAAATATTTGTATTTTTTATTATGGTGGTGGCTGCGGCTGAAGTAAGTATTGGACTAGCTATTATAGTAATGATATACCGTAATACTCATTCTATAGATATCAATTTCTTAAATAGATTAAAAAACTAAGTCAATGGCCTTCATGAAAATATTAGTGGCTTTCATTATTCTTTGGCCTTTAGCTGGATTCTTATTCAACGGGCTAGGCAGAAATTACTGGAGCAAGAAGGTGATTGCTTATAAGGCTACTGGTTATATTGTAGCCTCTTTTATAGCAAGCATATTTGCTTTTTTACATGTGCAAACCTATGGGGCAGTGACGGTACATTATTTTGATTTTATTCATACTGCTAGTTTGACCATTCCCTTCGATTTTAAAGTTGACGCATTGTCTTCTTTATTTTTATTAGTGATTACCGGGGTGGGTTCCTTAATACATTTGTATTCGACTGCTTATATGCAGGAGGAATCGGCACCACATTATGCTAGGTATTTTGCTTATTTGAATTTATTTATTTTCTCCATGCTATTATTAGTCTTAGGAGATAACTATATTATTATGTTCATGGGTTGGGAAGGAGTGGGCCTATGTTCTTATTTATTAATTGGCTATTGGTTTTCGAATGGTAATTATAATTACGCTGCGAAGAAAGCCTTTATCATGAACCGTATTGGGGACTTAGGATTTTTATTAGCCATATTTTGGCTAATCGCTAAATTAGGGACAGTGAGTTATAGTGAAGTATTAACTGCTGAAAGTTTAGCGAAATTATCTAGCGCCGATATTACAGGCATTACATTATTATTATTTGTAGGTGCGATGGGTAAGAGTGCACAAATACCTTTATTTACTTGGCTGCCTGATGCGATGGCGGGTCCTACACCTGTATCTGCTTTAATACATGCGGCCACCATGGTGACTGCCGGTATTTACATGATTACAAGAAGTAATATTTTATTTAGCCATAGCGAGATCACACAAAATATAGTGGCCATTATTGGAATTAGTACTGCTTTATTAGCAGCCACTATTGCTATTAAACAAAACGATATTAAAAAAGTATTGGCTTACTCTACAGTCAGTCAATTAGGGTATATGTTTTTAGGTTTAGGCGTTGGGGCTTATTCTGGTGCAGTATTTCATGTCATTACACATGCATTCTTTAAAGCTTTATTATTCTTAGGGGCAGGTTCTGTGATTCATGCAATGCATCATGAACAAGACATAAGAAAAATGGGTGGCTTAAAATCAAAACTTCCTATTACCCATATTACCTTTTTAATAGGTTGTATTGCTATAGCAGGAGTACCTCCTTTTAGTGGCTTCTTTTCTAAAGATGAAATACTAGCAGCTGCTTTTGAAAAAAATAAAATTTATTGGGTCTTAGGTTTAGTGGGTGCAGCAATGACCGCTTTTTATATGTTCCGTTTATATGCCACTACTTTTTTAGGAAAGTTTAGAGGTAGCAATGAACAAGAAGCACATTTACATGAAAGCCCCTTGGCAATGACCTTACCCTTAATCGTATTAGCTATACTTAGTGCGCTGGGTGGGGCTATTGGTATTCCACATATTATGGGAGGCCATCATTGGTTAACTGGTCAACTAAGTAGTATAGTATCAACACCTCAAGAAGCTCATTTAGCTGTATCTACTGAATGGATATTAATGGGTGTATCAGTGGCCATTGCAGCCATTGCATTAGTAATAGCCTTATCAAGGTATAGCAAACAAACCGATGAAGAACCTAGTTCTGCTATCGGAAAATTCTTTTATCATAAATGGTATATTGATGAGTTGTATCAAAAAGCCATCATTGAACCTTTGAATAAATTTGCCTTATTTCTAAAAGAATTTATTGAAAAGAAAGTGATTGATGGAGCCGTTAATGGCACCGGCAAGCTCGTTCAATTTAGTGCTAGAAAAGTAAGGCTCATACAAAATGGACAAGCGGGCTACTATATCTTATTTATGGTATTGGGCATTATTACTCTATTTCTATTCTGGTTCAATGATATTTCTATTTTACGATTCATTTATACATTGACTCATTAATAATAAGCAACGACTATGTTAATTTCATTTCTACTCATTCCAATTTTGACAGCTATTGTACTTTTGTTTATCAAAAAAGATACATTGGCTTCTCAAACTGCAATTGCTGCAAGTTTGGCAACATTGGCGTTGGCGGTTTTTGCTTCTTTCAATCAAGTAGATGCATTTGATATAGCCTGGTTGCCAAACTTGAATAGCCGATTTACTCTACAAGTGGATGGGCTTGCTAAAATATTAATTTTATTAACCGCTATAAGTTTACCAGCCATTTTAATTGCGAGCGCTAAAAATGAGTACAAGCAAAAAAATATTTTTATATCTCTTTTACTATTTACCCAAGCGGGCTTGATGGGTGTTTTTTTAGCGGGAGATGCACTACTATTTTATTTCTTCTGGGAATTGGCGCTTATACCTGTCTACTTTTTATGTTCTATTTGGGGCGGGGAAAAACGCATTGCTATTACTTTTAAATTTTTCATCTATACTTTTTTAGGTTCTTTATTTATGCTCATTGGCATTTTGTTTTTAAATGCGCATACAGCAGAACATAGTTTTTCTATTCAAGCCTTTATACATGCCAACTTAACTGGTGGGCAAAAAATTACGGCCTTCGCCTTATTTTTTATAGCCTTTGCTATAAAAATGCCCATCTTTCCTTTACATACCTGGCAACCAGATGCCTATGAGCAATCGCCTACTCCAGTGACCATGGTCATGAGTGCCGTAATGGTGAAAATGGGCTTGTATGGTATTTTGAGATGGCTACTGCCTTTATTTCCAGTGGCTTTTGCGGCACATACCAATGTGGTTGTATTTTTATCGGTAGTAGGTATTTTATATGCTTCCTTTATTGCTATTCGTCAGGACGATATCAAAAGATTAATTGCTTATTCTTCTATTGCACATATAGGTTTAATGAACGCAGCCATTTTTACGAATACGGGTATTGCTATACAAGGTGCTTTAATACAATTATTTTCCCATGGTATTAATGTATTAGGATTATGGATTATTGCTGACATATTAGAGCAACAAACAGGAACAAGATCGATGCAACAAATGGGAGGGCTTGCAAAGAAGCAACCTACACTAGCTATTTTATTAGTAGGTTTTGCCTTAGCCAATATTGCCATGCCTTTAACCAATGCCTTTGTAGGTGAATTTTTAATGTTCAATGGTTTATTTATTTTAAATCCTTGGATAGCGGCCTTTGCAGGTATAAGTATTGTTTTAGCAGCTATTTATACTTTGAATATGGTACAAAAAGTGGCTTACGGAGAAATAAGTGAAAAAATAAATAATATGCCAGCGCCTAATAAAGCGGCGCAAGCGGTATTGATTATTTTATTGATCATTGTTTTTGTTACCGGTGTTTATCCGCAACCTTTATTTACTTTAACGGCCGATACTTTAGAACAATTATTAGCCAAATAATAAAACGAATTAGTAATGAATGCAATTATTGTTTCTACGCTCTTAGGTGTCATCATGATGTTTTGTTCATGGGGCATCAAAACTCAAAAAACGCAACATACCATTGCTTTAGTAGGATTGTTTGTTTTGATACTAAGTAATTTGGCCCAATTGAATGGATGGTTCGTTATTGATTTTGATACCAAGGGCATGCTAGCCTTTACGCGCTTTGGTTTATATGTCAATACTTTATTTTTCCTTATTACTTTTATCTATATATGGCTGAACGGCGAGGAGATTGCCAAATTTGATAATCAAGCTGCCGATTTTTATGCATTGTTTTTCTTTATTTTATGCGGGGCTAGTATTTTAACTTCTTTTGATAATTTATTAATGTTGTTTCTAGGCATTGAAATTTTATCTATCCCTTTATATATTTTAACAGGAGCTGATAAGAAAAATTTATTCAGTAATGAAGCTGCTTTAAAGTATTTTTTAATGGGTTCTTTTTCTACAGGCATACTATTATTAGGTATTACATTTATATATGGGGCAACGGGCAGTTTTCATTTAGTGGAGCCTGTTTTGAGAGCATCTGACGGCCTGCCAAAGGAGCAAATGATATTGTCGGCGGGTTTATTACTTGTGTTTGCTGCCATGAACTTTAAAGTATCTGCAGCGCCTTTTCATTTTTGGACGCCCGATGTATATGATGGTGCGCCTACTGTATTCACTTCTTTTATGGCTACCATTGTCAAAGCCGCAGGATTTATAGCCTTTATTACCATTTTTAGTAGCCAGTCGAAAGCCCTCGGCTATACATGGGAATTGGTTTTAAGTTTTGTAATCATATCTACTTTACTTGTGGGAAATATTGTAGCTGTTTTTCAAAGAAGTGTAAAAAGAATGTTGGCTTACTCTAGTATCGCACAAGCAGGATTTATGTTATTTGCTTTATATGGCAAATCAAGTTTTGCGCAGGAAGCTATTGTATTATATGCAGTGGTTTATTCTTTAGCCACCATTGGTGTTTTTGGTGTCTTAATTAAAATGAAAGAAAATAGTTTTGAAGCATTTAATGGCTTGGCCAAAGCCAATCCATTATTAGCCTTTGTTACCACTATATTCTTATTCTCTTTAGCGGGTATTCCTTTAACGGGCGGTTTCTTTGCTAAGTATTATATGCTCAACGCTTTATATGCAGCAGGGGCGGGCCTTTGGTTAATTATTATTGCTATTCTATTTGCAGCCGTAAGCGTATTTTATTATTTCAAATTAGTGCAAGCCATGTATTTTGTTACAGGGGAGCCCACGATGCATGAAGTACCTAAGAAATATACTTATGCGCTTTTATTAATAGCCATTTTGCTACTCATCCTAGGTGTATTTCCTTCTGTAGTATTCAATTATCTTTACTTTTAGCCGTTCTTCATTTTATAGTGCCTAATAAGGCCATATTGTCGAATCTGTGCTACCTTTAAGTTTCATAAATATAGTAGCATGACTATTCAGGACTCTTTTGTACTCGCTTGGCGTACCGTAAAAAGTAATAAACTAAGAACCGGTATTACGGTGGCTATTATTGCCTTTGGTATTATGGCACTTATTGGAATTATCACAGCTATTTCTGCGATGAACCAAAGTTTAAAAGAAAACTTTTCTTTTATGGGGGCAAATGCCTTTGTGGTAAGGTATAAAGAAATGAATGCAAGAATGGGTGGTCCTAATAATGGGGATGAATTTTCTAAATCTAAAAGAGGTGCAAAAGAAAAAAAATCGAATTTAGGTAAGCCTATTAAAATAGAAGAAGCCACTTATTTCAAAGAAAATTTTGGATTTAATAGAGCGGCTGTAAGTATTTCTAGAAGAATGGGAGGGAATAATGAACTACATTATAAGAATAGAAAAACCAATCCACAAATTTCTTTAATGGGGGGCGATGAAAACTATCTTACAGTGAATGGCTTTTCATTAACACAAGGAAGAAACTTTAATAATGTAGATATCACCAGTGGCCGTAATGTTTGTATCATTGGCTCTAATGTGGCTGCTAAATTATTTCCAGGCAGACCAGAAAAATCTATTGATAAGGTTATTTTATTACAAGGCAAGCCCTACCGAGTAATTGGCTTATTGAAATCAAAGGGGTCTAGTGCCATGATGCGTCAAGACGATGTAGTTATTTCTTCTTTAAAAAATGTAAGACAGTATCAAGGAAGTGCTTCTTATTCATTGGGTGTGATGGTGAATAATGTGGCGGAATTAGAACCAGCCATTGGAGAGACCACCGATCAAATGAGAAAAGCAAGAAGATTAATTCCTTCTGAGTTGGATAATTTTGTCATTGACAAGAGCGATAAATTTGCATCTCTATTCATTGGCTTTTTAGCGGGTATTAGTGGAGCAGCTGGTGCTATTGGTATGATTACATTAATTGGCGCTGCTATTGGCCTTATGAATATTATGCTAGTGGCAGTGAGTGAAAGAACCAGAGAAGTAGGATTGATAAAAGCCATTGGGGGTAAAAGAAAAGATGTACGTCGTCAATTTTTATTTGAAAGTATTTTGATTAGTATTTTAGGCGCCATTTTTGGAATTATCTTAGGCGTTCTGGTGGGTAATATATTTAGCCTTGTTTTGGGTACTGGATTTGTGGTGCCTTGGATGTGGGTAGTTATAGGTATTGTTATTTGTACAGTGGTGGGACTTGTTGCAGGTATTTATCCAGCCATGAAAGCAGCTGCTTTAAACCCCATTGATGCACTTAGGTATGAATAGTTTTTGAATAAAATATTTCGACAAGTATAAAAAAACCCTCCGAATATCGGAGGGTTTTTTGTAGCAACAACTTAATGAATTATTTAGGTTGTTTAAATAGCCTACCTTATTTAGGATCTAATGCTTTTTTAATTCTGTCTTGTAAATCTACATAATGATTTTGTGTAGCTGCATCAGCACTCGTACTAGCTTTCAAAGCAGCGGCTAATTTTTTCAATTGTGCTTTTGCTTCAGAAACTACATCTGAATTTTCAATATCAACAGGTGCTGCTCTAAATGGAGTCGCTGCACTTAAGCTCATTGTAGGAGGGTTGATTAAATCTTCTAATTGCCCTACATAGGTCTTTTGTAAATTTCTTCTAAATACATCTGTGGCCTTTTGAGTAGTCAATTCGCTAAACAATCCCTTTCTTGTATCTTCCATCATATCATGTAATGCATAACTAGCATTACCAAAACGTGTGTAAGAAGTATTAAGTCTTAATAAACGTCCTTTATCTAATAAGCTTTTTAAAATATTGGTTTGAATATTTTGAACACGCTCATTGGCAGCAGGGTTGTTTATTTTATTTAAAATAGAATAATCTAATAACCATTTAGGTGTAGTAAATAATTGAGCTTGTAAAAAATTCATCGCAGCTTTTTGCATCGCGACTGGAGTAGCTGTATACACATCGCCTTGCTCTTCTACACTTTTAAATGTTTCATAGACTCCGCCTATATTTTTAGCAACATGGCCCATGTATCTACTAAATTGACCTGACAACTGTGTATACATATCAGCTAAGTTCTCGTATTTATCAGCTTCTTCTTTTGTCCAAGCGGGCAAGTTGGCTAAAATTCTTTTTAAATTCTTAATACCGTATTCGCCGGCCACCACTGCATTATCACTTAGGTCTTCCGTTTGCGCACGCGGATCATCGCCACGTCCTTCTCCGCCAAACCATAAGCGTGGATTATTTTTTAAGTTCTCTACAATCCATTTATTATTTACTTTTTTATCCGCTTCCACATCGCTCAAGCCAGTATAGGTATAACCCCATTGGATGGCCCATTTGTCATAAGCGCCTACATGTGCAAATAATTCATTTTGTGCAATACCATCTTCTGGTTGAGCGACATAATTAAAACGTGCATAGTCCATAATAGAAGCGGTATGTCCATTTTTAGCTAACCATTCTTTATCTCTTAATTTCTCCACTGGCGTTTTGCTACTACTACCCATATTATGTCTAAGTCCTAAAGTGTGACCCACTTCATGAGAAGAAACAAAACGAACTAGTTTACTCATTAAGCTATCATCCAATGTCATTTTTCTAGCAGTAGGATCGACAGCAGCTGTTTGAATCATATACCAATCGTGTTGTAGTTTCATAATATTATGATACCAACCAATATGGCTTTCTAAAATTTCTCCACTTCTTGGATCATGGACTTGAGGTCCGTATGCATTTTGAATATCAGAAGCAAAGTAGCGTATTACAGAAAAGCGTGCATCTTCTAAACTCATGGTACTATCGTTCGGCCACTCTTTTCCTTGAATCGCATTTTTCCATCCTGCTTTTTCAAAAGCAACATTCCAATCGTTCACCCCTTGAATTAAACCAGACACCCATTTTTTAGGCGTAGCAGGATCGATATAATAGATAATTGGCTTTGCAGGCTCTACTAAAATGCCTTGCTTATACTTCTCCATATCCTCTGGCTTGGGCTCTAATTTATATCTTACCGCAAAAGTTTGTTCTTCTACTTTTTGTTGATCGTCTGAATAAACAGTAAAATTATCTGCGAAAAAACCCACTCTTGAATCAAACAAGCGTCTATTCATAGGTACTTTCGGAAGTAGTAATATAGATGTGTTTAATTCTAAGGTAATAGCCCCTGCGTTTTGTGCAGCAGGAATACCAGGTCCACCAGGTAAAGCTGTTGGACCAGCCCCACCAGCACTAGCTGAGTATGTTTTTACGGTTCTTACTTCAATATTCGTAGGATAGGTTTTAATGCTTTCTATGTAGGATCTATCAGAAGCTAGGCCAGATAAGCTAAAGGTTCTTTTGGAAGCACTACTCAAACTAACGGCTTGGTTATCGCCTTTAAAAAAATCGGTCACTTCAATTATAGAACTAGTAGAGTCCTTGCCATAGGCTTTAATATCAAAGGCTGCTACAATGGGGTCTAAATTGGAGTTTTTAACCGCCTTGGCAATCGTTTGGGTAGAATCGGCCCTATTGATTAAGGTGACCACACGCATGAAAATTCTATTACCTGGGCCTTTTTCAAACTGAAGGGTTTGCTCATTTGCTACCTCACCCCCATATTTAGAGGCACCTGCTGCCACTTTCGCAAAACGAGTAACAGCAATTAGCTCTCTGCCTAAAAGGTTGTCTGGGATCTCAAAAAAGTACTTATCGTCTTGAAAATGAACGCTAAACACCCCTTTCTGGCTAACGGCCTTCTTGGTTATAATTTCTGAAAAGGCTTTCGGTCCTGGTTTAGACGGCGCTTCTTTTTTAGGACCAGCGCTTAGGCCTGTAGTGTCTGATTTTTGTGCCAATAGGGATAAGAACCCTATGGACAGTAGTGCTGAAAGGAGGAGGTTTTTTTTCATATTATATTTTAATTATTATTATAATTGGGCTTGTGAATATAAATGGTTTTTTGCCAACGGAAGTTAGTTTAAATAATTTTTTTAAAAATTAACACTCTAAGTTTGTTTCAACCAATAAATTACTTATTTTGTAAGCCCTTAGAAACTATGAAGTAAAGATTTAAGTGAATCTAACAAATAGCTAAAAGGAATAATTTCTTTAATATATTTTTATTTAAAACCAAAAATCAATTGAATCATGGCTGAGATTAAATCAACTGCAACAGCTGCTTCTAAGAAAACAGCACAGCCGCAAAAAGGCGGAAACTTGATTGCAACTTTAGCACCAATCGCTTGTATCGTATTAGGTTATGTTATTTGGCGTTTTGTGTTGGGTAACGGAGCGAATTTTACAAACCCAGACCCTAATGGTGGATTCTGGCCTGCACACAAAGGACCAAAAGGTACATTTACAAAAATGTATGAAGGTGGTATCGTTGTGCCTATTTTGATTGGTAGCTTATTAATCGTTTTAACTTTCGTAATTGAAAGATTATTAACTATTAGAAAAGCAGCAGGTAATGGTAATATTACTGAGTTCATCCGTAAAGTACAATTCCAATTAGCCAACAAAGAAGTAGACAAAGCCATTGCAGAATGCGATAAGCAAAAAGGTTCTGTAGGTAATGTAATGAAGTCTGGTTTGACTAAGTACAAAGAGATGATATCTAATACAGAATTAGATACTGATCAAAAAGTATTAAACATTCAAAAGGAAATCGAAGAAGCAACCGCTTTGGAATTACCTATGTTAGAAAAGAATTTAGTGTTCTTATCAACTATCGCATCAGTAGCAACCTTATTAGGTTTGTTCGGTACGGTATTAGGTATGATTCGTTCTTTCTCTAAATTAGGAGAAGAAGGTGGTGGAGAAGCTGCACGTGAATTATCTCAAGGTATCTCTGAGGCCTTGTATAATACTGCGTTAGGTATTGGTACTTCAGCTGTCGCTATTATTATGTACAACGTCTTTACTACAAGAATTGACGGAATTACATATGGTATCGATGAGTCTGGATTTACTTTAACTCAAAGCTTCGCTGCTAACTACAAATAGTAGTAATAACAATATTAATAATTAAGGACTCAAATCCTTAAAATTTAAAAGACTATACAATGGGTAGAGCCAAATTACCTCGTAAGAGTACCAATATCGACATGACAGCCATGTGCGATGTGGCCTTCCTTTTATTGTCTTTCTTTATCTTAACAACGAAGTTCAAGCCTTCTGAAGCAATTGCAGTAGAAACACCAAGTTCGGTGTCTTCTAAAGTTGCTCCTAACAAGGATTTTGTATTAGTTACCATTGATAAAGACGGCAAAGTATTTCTAACAATAGATGATAAGCAAAAGAGAGAAACGATCGCTAATTCTTTAAATGCAACTAGAAATTTAGGAATTGACGTAACTGCTTTTAAGAATGCAAGCTTTGTGGGTGCCTCTTTTAGCGGATTAAAATCTTTCTTAGCCATCTCTGAAGAAAATAGAAAAGGAGACCAACTTCCTGGCATTCCATGTAAGGATAGTACAGATAATGAATTGATCGTTTGGATGCAAGTGGTAAATGAAGCTTATGCGGGTGCCAAAATGGATCTCTTGTTAAAAGGAGATAACGTTGCCAAGTACCCAGCATTTAAAAATGTACTTACTGCATTTAAGAGAAACAATATTCAGAAATTCCAAATGGTCACAAATCCAGAAAATGCACCAGCAGGTTCGGAATTGTACAATAAATCCATGAGTGGAGAAAAACAGGAAAACTAAATTATAAACTAATTAAAAGCTATTTACTATGGCAGAATTAGATACCTCGTCGGGTGGTGGACATAAGAAAGGACCAGGGGTCAAAAAAGGAAAAAAGCTATCAACGCGTGTCGATTTGACACCGATGGTGGACTTAGGTTTCCTTTTGATTACCTTTTTCATTTTTACCACTACCATGAGTCAACCTACAGCAATGAAGTTGATTTTGCCTGATGATAAAGTAAAACCTGAAGAGCAAAACAAGGCAAAGGAATCAGGTGCTTTAACCATCATAATGGGAGATGACAATCACATATATTATTATGAAGGTCAATTGAAGCCAGATGCTTCTAATTTTCTTTCAGCATCTTATAACGGCGAAAATTCTATTCGTGAAATAATCATGAAAAAGAAAGTGCAAGTAAGAAGTATTGCACAAGACCCAAGTGATCCTGAAAAGGATTTAGTGATTGTTATTAAACCAAGTTCAAAATGTAATTACAAAAACGTAATTGATATTTTAGATGAAATGTCAATTAACGTGGTAAAAAAATATGCACTAGTAGATATTTTTGACATTGAAGAACAATTGGTTCAAAAATCAGACGCGAACGCAAAATCTTCTAGCAATTAAAAGCATTTAACAATGGACATAAATAAAATATTAACCGCCGATGCACTGGATCTCATTTTTGAGGGAAGGTTTAAGGAGTACGGTGCTTATCAGCTTAGAAAAACATACAATGATCGTCTTAAAAAGGCATTGATTGGAATGTTTGCTTTTACCGTTTTATTAGCAGCTGGCGCTATCTGGTCTAATTCTGCAAAGAAGTCTAAGACTGAGATAATTGTTACAGATGTTTCTTTAACAGATGTGACACAAGAAAAAAAGCCACCGCCACCGCCACCTCCGCCGCCAAAGCAAGAACCACCAAAAGTGGAAATGGCGAAATTTACACCTCCTAAAATCGTAAAAGATGAGGAAGTGAAAAAAGAAGATGAGATTAAAGAAGTAGAGAAATTAGAAGATGTAAAAATTGGCGCAGTCAATCAGGAAGGTATCAAAGATGATGGCTTAGTAGCACCTACTGAATCAGTAGTGGCTGTTGCAGAAGAAGAGACTGATAAAATCTTTACAGTAGTACAAATTCCGGCTGAATTCCCTGGAGGTCAGCAAGGATGGGTTCGTTACTTGGAAAGAACTTTAAACAGAGACTTACCTGTAGAAAATGGAGCACCTGCTGGAAAATACTCTGTAGTTATTTCTTTCGTCGTAGCTAGAGATGGTTCTATCAGTGATGTAAAATCAGAGAACGATCCTGGATATGGTACAAAGGATGAAGCTGTACGTGTAATTACTAGAGGTCCAAAATGGAAGCCAGCTGTTCAGAATGGTCGTAATGTAATTTACCGCCATAGACAAGCCATTGTGTTTGTTGTATCGGAAGATTAGGCCCAGCCTCTTTTCTAATAAATTATGAATCCCTTCCCGAACTTTCGGGGAGGGATTTTTTTTACTAGTATAAAGTTTACCTTTGTTTTCTATGCGCGAAAATTTAAGTACTTGGAATGATACAATTGTAGCACTCGCTTCTCCTCCAGGATTAGGGGCTATTGCTGTTATAAGACTAAGTGGTCCAAAATCCATTGAGAAAGTAGCGTCCGTATTTTCTAAAAAGAATCTAGCTGCAAAGGCTTCGCATACGGTGCACTTTGGTAAAATTATCGACGACTTACAAGTGATAGATGAAGTGGTGGTTACCTTATATAAAGGGCCTAAGTCATATACAGGGGAAGAAGTGGTAGAAATATCTTGTCATGGTTCACCCTTTATACAAGACTCCCTGTTACAATTATTTATTTTAAAAGGAGCTAGGCTAGCAAAGCCAGGTGAGTTTACCCAGCGTGCATTTTTAAATGGCAAATTAGATTTAACACAGGCCGAAGCGGTGGCTGATTTAATTGCTAGTAATACAGAGGCCTCTCGCAAAACAGCTTTATATAATTTAAAAGGAGGCTTCTCTTCCGATTTGCAAGTGATGCGTGAAAAATTAATAAAATTTTCAGCACTCATAGAATTAGAATTAGATTTTTCTCAAGAAGATGTGGCCTTTGCCAATAAAAAAGAATTAGAAAAATTAGTAGCGCAATTACAATTAAAGACACAATTATTGTACGATTCTTTTAAGCTAGGCAATGTTATTAAAAATGGAGTACAGGTAGCCATTGTGGGAAAACCTAATGCAGGAAAATCGACGCTATTAAATACATTATTAAACGAGCATAGGGCCCTTGTAAGTGAAATACCAGGCACCACGCGTGATACAGTAGAAGAGTATCTTACCATTGAAGGTGTATTGTATAAATTAATTGATACAGCAGGTATAAGAAGCAGTACTTCCGATTTGATTGAGCAAATGGGTATAGACAAGAGTATTGAAAAAATAGAGCAAGCAGATATTGTTATTGCTTTATTTGATGCAAGTGCCACCACTGCAAATCAAATTATAGACTGGCAAACAGCTATAGGTAATGATAAAATGATATTAGTGGGTAATAAGGTAGACTTGGGTATTGACCCTTCCTTACAAAACAATGAAGCATTGAAAGATGTTATTTTTATTGCCGCTAAGGATAAAAAAAATATTGAAGCTTTAAGAACCATGCTTACGCAAAAAGTAGTAGGAGATGGCTTAAACAAAGAAGGTACTATTGTGACCAATGCAAGACATGCCACTGTGCTTAAAAAATTATTATACGCCCTTGTAGATATTGAAACCGGACTTGCCAATAATGCCACGGGCGATTTACTAGCCATTGATATTAATCAGGCCTTGCATTATTTGGGTACTATTACGGGGCAAATTACCAATGAAGACCAATTAGATTTTATTTTCTCTAAGTTCTGTATTGGGAAGTAGTAACAACTAGTTTTAATGAATTCATTTTTTGATAATATAATTGAAAAACAAGGCTGTGTCATATTAGATGGTGCTTTGGCTACTGAATTGGAAAAAAGAGGCGCTAATTTAAATCATGCATTGTGGTCTGCTAAATTACTTATTGAAAATCCTGCCTTAATTAAGCAAGTTCATTTGGATTATTTGCATGCAGGAGCAGATATTATTACAACGTCTACTTATCAGGCGAGCTTTGGAGGTTTTGCTAAAGAAGGCTATTCTAAAAAAGAAACCGAAGACTTAATGCAATTGAGTTTAAGTATTGCAAAAGAAGCGATTGACGAATTTATACAGGCAAACCCTTCAGCGAATAGACAAGTTCCTTTAGTGGCAGCTTCCATAGGCCCTTATGGTGCAGCCTTAGCAGATGGCTCTGAATACAAAGGTAATTACAATGTGAGTCTAGAAACATTAATGGAATTTCATAAGCATAGGCTTGACCTACTAGCTAGATCCAATGCCAATATACTTGCCTTTGAAACCATACCTTGTTTAGAAGAAGCATTGGCGATAAAGGAATTATTAAAAAATTATCCGCAATGTCAAGCTTGGGTAAGCTTTAGTTGTAAAGACGAAGCGCATTTATGCAGCGGCGCTTTATTTTCTGAAGCTATTGAATTGTTGAATGAAAGTCCAAACATTATTGGTGTGGGTGTTAACTGCACGGCGCCGCATTATATAGAATCTCTAATAAAAATGGCAGTTCCTATAACCGATAAATATATTGTGGTGTATCCCAATAAAGGGGAGGCATATAATAGTGATACTAAAACCTGGGAACCAACAGATAACTGCGAACTGAGTTTTGTTGATAATGCCCAAATATGGAAAGCGGCTGGCGCTAAAGTAATCGGAGGTTGTTGCAGAACAAGTCCTGCAGATATTCAACAATTAAAAAATGCTTGGAAATAAATTTTCTATTGAGTAGGGCCTATTTTATTATTTTCTTTTTTTGAATAGAATTTTTTTGCTGCCTCTAAGGTAATATCAAGCTGCCCTTTCATTTTCTTACTATCTAAATAATTATTAATTCTTTGCAAAGGAGAAATGAATTTATTATTTATAGTAGCTTCATATCTTAGCATAGTGCTATCGCCACCTGCATCAATTGCAGAATAGGTAACAGGCCCAGACATTTCATTAATGGTATAAAAGCATTTGATTGCAGATAAAAAAGATTCATTCACTTCCAATTTTCCTTGTTTTAAGATAAATGTATGGTCATCGATAGAATCATGAGGCATCCATTTATCCCAGTATTGTATACTCATAAAGGCATTGCTTACAATATTGCCTGGCTGGTGTACAAAATTATTATTACTCACTACTATTTTATTGGGTATAACCAAATACACTAAAAACACAAATAGGGAAAGGGCAATAATTAAAAAAAGTTTAATGTATTTCATAATATTACGTTTACTAATTATACAAACATACTACATTGAGCTAGTTTTATACAAAATTACTTATATATCTAATTTTCCAAAAAATATTTTACCCTATATTTGCCTGCTTTGAAACTATAAATTTTATCAGGTTAATGAAAAGAATTCTAATCAATATAAAGCTAGTTGCCGCCTTCTTTTTAATAATAGGTAGCTCTGTCGAATTAAGTGCACAGGGATGTGTGGCTATTAGAACGGTGGGTGGCTTAAATACCATGGAACATTCTATGATGCATGGTATGATGAATGGAATGATGCATGATAGTAACGCTCAAAAAATGGTGGAACCTAAATGGGACCTCAATATTAATGGTCGCTATTTCAAATCCTATAAACATTTTAATGGTACAGACGAGCAAACCCAAAGAGTAGCTGAAGGGACCGATGTTAGAAATTTTAGTCGCACCATGGATATTTTTTTGGTGAGAAAACTAAATGAAAAATGGAGTATTGGCTTTGATCTTCCTTTGTTATATAATGAAAGAAGTTCTTTATATGAGCATCTGGGAAATACCAAGGGCAATCCGCGTTTTGCTACTTTTTCTCAAGGCTTAGGAGATATAAGATTAACTGCTTACAAATGGCTTATTGCACCAAAGCAAGGAGCGAAGGGTAATTTATTAGGAGGCGTTGGTCTTAAAATGCCAACGGGTAATTATAAAGCTGAAGATATTTATAATTATAAATTAGGTACTAATACTCTAACTAGAAAAGGACCAGTGGATCAATCTATACAATTGGGCGATGGGGGCTGGGGGTTATCGCTTGAATTAAATGCCTTCAGACAATTAAATAATGCATTCAGTGTTTATGGTAATACCTACTATTTAATTAATCCAAAAGGCAATAATGGGGTAAGTACTGCAAGAGGGGGAATTCCTTCTGCAACTGCAATTAAGTACACTTCAGATGTAATGAGTGTGCCCGACCAATATTTATTAAGAGCAGGTACGAACTGGACAACCAATGCCTTTACCCTTTCAATGGGTGCACGATATGAATGTATTCCTGCAAAGGATTTAATAGGAGACAATACTGGCTTTAGAAGACCAGGTAATGTATTGGCTATAGAACCAGGCGCTAATTATAGTTATAAAAATTTCAACTTCTATTTATATGCACCAGTGGCTATTAGAAGAGAAAGACCTCAAAGCTATCCAGATATTTTAAGAACCAACGATACTAAAGTATTTTCAAGAGGAGATGCTGCATTTGCAGACTATACCATTAGCCTAGGTTTTGGCTATAGATTTTAGGGCTAATCGAAAATGGAATTATTCAAATGCTTGAAGGCTTCCATCGCGCCCATGTATTCGCAGGTTCTAGCGCCCGCTTTATTGGCATTGCTAATGATATTTTTCCAATCTTCCATTGAAACTAAGTTTATATCTTTTACATTTCGCTTATTCAATTGATATAAAACAGCGCCTACAAAAGCATCGCCCGCGCCGGTGGCATCCACAGGTTGAACAGGAATGCTTTTAATGATTTCAATTTGGTCACCTATACAAAGCATTGTGCCTTCCTTGCCTAAGGTAATGGTAAATACTGCGCTTGTTTTTTTTCTTAATGCATTTGCAGCCATTGCCACGGTATCGCAACCAGTAATTAATAAAGCTTCTTCATCACTCAATTTAAAAAAATTGCACCTTTCAATAAAGGCGCCACACTGCGAAATAAAAGAAGCGCTGTTATTTTGAAAAAGTAAATGCCTATAATTAGGATCAAAACTTATTAAACAGCCCGCTTGTTTTGCTTTAGCTAATAGTTCAATGTAAGTGTTTTGAAGAGGACCGGGTAAAAAAGCAGTGGCCGATCCAAAATGAACAATTCCATATTCGTTTAAATGAACTGCAGCTAAATCGGCTATTGTTAATTCTTTATCCGCACCTCTATTAAAATAAAAATCTCTTTCCCCATCGTTCATTAAAGAAACAAATGCAAAAGTGGTAAAATGTGCTGGGTCCTTAATGATTAAACTTGTATTTACGCCCATTGTATCAAGCAGTTCTATAAGGTGTTGTCCAAAGGGGTCGTCGCCTACTTTGGCGGCCATACTTACCTCACCCCCTAAAGCTGCAATAGCGGCAGCCACATTCGCGGGAGCGCCACCTGCTTTTTTTAAAAAATGTTGGCCACTGGATAAAGATACATTTACATCTGTGCAAATCATATCAATTAAAGCCTCACCAATACAAAGTACTTTCATGTATTATTTTATATAATTAAATATAGTCATTTTTTAAAAGGGCTGTATCTTTGTAGGGAATAAATAATATGTTCATTCATGTCTATCGAAGTTAGTTATCAAAAAGCACAGGTATTAGAAGCCTTGCGTTATCATTTTATAAAGCAACCAGAAATTAAAACATTAATGATTGTGGTGAATGTATATGCCATCCTAACAGGCATTTTATTATTCTTAAAAAAAATTAGACCAGAATTATTTTTATTAGGCTCAGTACTTTGGATTGTGCTGTTACTTTTATTTTGGTATCTAATGCCCAATATTTTTTATAAAAAAACAGCCTTGTTTACCTATAACTGGGATTTTAGTTTTGATAACCAAAAGGCAAGCTTGCAATCCATGCAAGGAGAGGCGGCTTGGAACTGGGAAGAAGTATCTCATTATTTCGAAAGCCCTCATTTTTTCCATATTTATTTTGGCCCTAAAACCTTCTTTCTTATTCCCAATGATAATATGACCCTCGAGATAAAGCAAACAATAAGGGCTATTTTAAAGAATAAATAAGTCCTTCGCCATACCTTCTTTATAAAGGTTATCCACTTTTACAATTATTAGCTATTCAAAAAGCCCCTTTTAACTACTAATTGTTCGCTTATAAATAGGCCTATAAATTGCCTTATTTACCCTATTTCTAGCCTATAAAAGCCTCAAAAAGCCCAAAATATGCCTAACTTGTAGTCGGACTTTAAAATGTGTAAACAAAAAGGCAAATAAAATACTTCGTTTTTAACAAAAAGTATATTTTTGCGCCGTTAACAAAAACTTTTTACAATGTCAGACATCGCTACAAGAGTTAAAAAAATCATCGTTGACAAATTAGGTGTAGATGAAGCAGAAGTTACAAGTGCCGCTTCTTTTACAAATGATTTGGGAGCAGATTCTTTAGACACAGTTGAATTAATTATGGAATTTGAAAAAGAATTCAATATTTCAATTCCTGATGAACAAGCAGAAACTATTACTACCGTTGGTCAAGCTGTTGCTTATTTAGAAGAGCACGCGAAATAACTAAATTCATTTAGAAGTTTCAAGCTGAATCATCGGCATATTTAAATCCGCCTTTTTGAGCCTTTGCTTTAAAGGCGGATTCTTATTTTAAAACCATTAACATGCAAACTAAACGCATTGTAGTTACAGGAATTGGTACTTTAACACCTATTGGAAATAACCTAGCTTCTTACTGGGAAAACTTAATCAATGGTGTATCGGGTGCGGATATGATAACACAATTTGATGCCTCTAAGTTTAAGACAAGATTTGCATGTGAAATCAAAGGCTTTGATCCAGTAGAATTTATGGATCGCAAAGAAGCTAGAAAATTAGACCGCTTTGCTCAAATTGCATTGGTAGCTAGTGACCAAGCAGTGACAGATGCGGGTATTACCAAAGACAATGTTGACCACGATAGAGTAGGTGTTATTTTTGCAAGTGGTATTGGAGGTTTAACCACTTTCACAGAAGAAGTAACCAATTTTGTACAAGGAGATGGTACACCAAGATTCAATCCTTTTTTTATTCCTAAAATGATATTAGATATTGCCGCTGGGCAAATTTCTATGAAGCATGGTTTTCGTGGACCCAACTTCGCCGTAGTGAGTGCCTGTGCTTCAAGTACCAATGCCATAGTCACTGCCATGGATAATATAAAATTAGGCAAGGCCGATATTATTGTTACCGGTGGAGCAGAGTCGGTGATAGGCATTGCAGGTATGGGTGGTTTCAATGCCATGAAGGCGATGAGTGAAAGAAATGACGACCCTAAAACAGCGAGTCGTCCTTACGATAAAGACAGAGATGGTTTTATCATGGGAGAAGCTGCGGGCGTTTTAGTTTTAGAAGAATTAGAGCACGCGCAAAAACGCGGTGCTAAAATATATTGTGAAGTAGTAGGTGGTGGAGCTACTGCAGATGCTTATCATTTAACGGCCCCACATCCAGATGGATTAGGTGCTAAGAATGTAATGATCGCCGCTTTAAAAGATGCTGAAATGCAGCCATCAGATATTGATTATATCAACACGCATGGTACTTCTACGCCTTTAGGAGATATAGCAGAAACCAAGGCTATTACAGCGGTGTTTGGTGAGCATGCTTATAATTTAAATATTAGTTCTACTAAATCCATGACGGGTCATTGCTTGGGTGCAGCAGGAGTGATTGAAGCCATTGCTTGTATTCAAGCCGTGGTGCATGATATTATTCCTCCTACCATCAACCATTTTACAGACGATCCTGAATTAGACCAAGGCCTTAATTTTACTTTTAATACAGCACAAAAAAGAACTGTGAATGCAGCCTTAAGTAATACTTTCGGATTTGGCGGACACAATGCCTGTGTGATTGTAAAAAAATACAAGGCCTAACTTAAAGTGAAAAGAATACAAACTCTACTTTCCTTTTTCAAAAAATCTGATTTTGAAAAAAATTTAGCAGCACTTATTGGCTATCAAACAAAAAGTATTGTACTTTTTCAAACTGCATTGAATCATAGATCGGTTAGAGAAAATCCTGCAGAAAATAATGAAAGACTTGAATTTTTAGGCGACGCTATTATAGGCTCGGTGGTGGCCGATTATTTATTTAAAAAATATCCCTACAAAGGAGAAGGTTTTTTAACTGAGATGCGCAGCAAGATGGTGAATAGACAGCAACTGAATCATATTGCAGTGCAAATGGGACTGCGCAAAATGACAAGGTTTAATAAAATGGATGGGTCTTTGAAAACCAGTCAAATTTTTGGCAATACCTTGGAGGCCTTAGTAGGCGCTATTTATTTAGATAAGAAATATGATTTTACTAAACTTTGGATAATAGAGAAAATGATTCAGCCTTATTTGTTCATGGACGATTTAGAGCAAATTGATATTAATATAAAAAATAAAATTATTGGCTGGGCTTTAAAGCAAGGCAAACAAATAGATTTTGTTTTAGCAGGTGAACAGCTAGAAGGAAGAAGAAGATTATTCACTATTAATGTAGTGTTAGATGGCGAAGTGGTCACTGCTCAAAAAGGATATACTAAAAAAGATGCCAGCCAATTAGCGGCACAAAAAGCCATTGAAATTTTAGGAATTTAAAAGGCTTTTATATTTAAATACTTTGGCAAAGTTCTATAAGTACACCATTCGTTTCTTTAGGGTGTACAAAACAAATTAATTTATTATCAGCGCCTTTTTTTGGTGTTTCATTTAAAAGGGTAAAGCCTAGTTTTTTTAATCTTTCCATTTCCGCTACAATATCTGGCACTTCAAAAGCAATATGGTGCATGCCTTCCCCTTTTTTATCTATAAATTTTGCAATGGGCCCTTCAGGCTTGCTGCTTTCCAATAGTTCAATTTTGGTGCTTTGTTGAAGAAAAAAGGCAGTATTGACAGACTCGCTATCAACGGATTCGGTTTTATAGCAGGGGCTTCCTAACAATTGTTCGAATAAAGGGATGCTGGTGGCTAGGTCTTTTACCGCGATGCCGATATGTTCTACCTTATAATCCATGGTTCTGTTGTTTTACGAATTGGGAAAAAATTACCTTTAATGCTTAACGAATTCAATAAAATCAAGCCTTTAGCTTTAGCTTTGCGCTATAGAAAAAATTAAATTCCGTTATGTTAAAATTACCAATTTATCTTGATCATAATTCAACTACCCCCATGGATCCTAGGGTTTTAGAAGCGATGTTACCTTATTTTCTCGAAAATTTCGGAAATGCGGCTAGTCGTAACCATTCTTTTGGATGGCAAGCTGAGGAAGCAGTGGATTATGCACGTGAGCAAATTGCCCAATTAATTGGAGCCGATCCTAAAGAAATTATATTCACCTCTGGTGCTACCGAAGGTAATAACCTAGGCATCAAAGGTGTATATGAAATGTATGCAAGCAAGGGCAATCATATTATTACTAGCACCACTGAACATAAGGCTGTTTTGGATACTTGCAAGCACTTAGAAAAATTAGGTGCAGAAGTTACTTATTTAGAAGTTCAACCTGATGGTTTAATAGATTTAAAACAATTAGAAGCTGCCATGAAGCCAACTACTATTTTAGTAGCGATCATGTATGCTAATAATGAAATTGGTGTAATACAACCGGTGAAGGAAATTGCGGCTATTGCTAAAAAGCATGGTGCGCTTTTCTTTACAGATGCAGTGCAAGCAGTAGGAAAAATTCCTGTGGATGTTATTGCAGACGGAATTGATATTATGTCTTTTACTGCACACAAAATGTATGGTCCAAAAGGAGTAGGCGCTTTATATGTGAGAAGAAAAAATCCGCGTGTAAAAGTAACTGCTCAAATAGACGGCGGTGGACATGAAAGAGGAATGCGTAGTGGTACTTTAAACGTACCTGGTATTGTAGGTTTTGGTAAAGCTGCAGAAATAGCAAAGACAGATATGGCTGGCGATACAGAAAGAGTTTCAAAATTAAGAGACAAATTAGAAAATGCATTAAAGTTAATTGATGAGACTTATGTAAATGGTAATCCGGCGCACCGTTTACCCCATGTAAGTAATATCTCTTTTAAATATGTGGAAGGAGAAGGTTTGATGATGGGCTTTAATAAGGACATCGCTTTATCTTCTGGTTCAGCTTGTACATCGGCTTCTTTAGAGCCTAGCTATGTTTTAAAAGCATTGGGCTTAGGCGATGATTTAGCACATAGCTCTCTTCGTTTTGGTTTAGGAAGATATACCACTGAAGAACAAATTGATTTTACGATTAAAGCGGTAACCGATACCGTTTTAAAACTAAGAGAAATGAGCCCACTTTGGGAAATGTTTAAAGAAGGGATTGACATTGATGCAATTCAATGGGCACATCATTAAACATTGCAAGATGAGAAACTGAAGGTTTCGAGTCTTGAAATTTTAATGTGTACATTGTCAAATGGGCACATCATTAAATAAAAGGCAGGTCACTAGTTTCGAATTTTTTTAATAATTTTGAAAATATAAAATAAAAATAAAATGGCATATTCAGATAAAGTAATCGATCATTATTCTAATCCTAAAAATGTAGGAACATTAGATAAGGCCTCTAAGAGTGTAGGTACTGGTTTAGTAGGTGCACCAGAGTGCGGAGACGTAATGCGTTTGCAAATAGAAGTAGATGAAGCAACGGGTCTTATTACCGACGCTAAGTTCAAAACATTTGGTTGTGGTTCTGCCATTGCCTCTTCTTCTTTAGCCACAGAGTGGTTAAAAGGAAAAACAATTGACGAAGCAGTTAAAATTGACAATATGGATTTAGTAGAGGAATTAAATTTACCTCCAGTTAAAATTCACTGTTCTGTTTTAGCAGAAGATGCCATTAAAGCAGCTATCAATGATTTCCGTGTTAAAAACGGATTGGCTGAATTAGTATTTGAACAAAGCCACGTTTAGTTTAGGTCTTCTATTTATTACCTATGAGCGAAGTAGCCCAAGAGAATTCTATTTATGTAAGTGCTAAGGCAAAGGCCAAGGTATTGCAATTAATGCAAGACGCGGGCGTTACCGACGACGCAAGTTATTTTTTAAGAGTAGGGGTAGTAGGGGGTGGTTGTTCTGGCTTAAGCTATAAACTAGACTTTGACAATGAGGTGAAACCCATGGATCAAGTCTTTGAAGACAATGGGATAAGGATTGTTACCGACTTAAAAAGCTTTTTATACTTAGTGAATACCGAATTGGAATTTTCAGATGGCTTAAATGGAAAAGGCTTTTATTTCAATAATCCCAATGCAAGTAGAAGTTGTGGATGTGGTGAAAGCTTCGCGGTATAAGTATAACAAGACCTTGGATAGACTATCCATATAAATCATAAGATAATTATAATATTGAATGCTCCGTTAACACGGGGCATTTTTTTTGTAGCTTTGAACCATGTGGGCAATTTGCAAAAAAGAATGGGCGCAGTATTTCAATGGCTTAACAGGCTATCTAGTTATTGGCTTTTACTTAATCGTGAATGGGCTTGTTTTATTTGTACTTCCTAATTTTAATGTACTCGATTTTGGATATGCTTCCTTGCAAGCTTATTTCGACTTTGCCCCTTGGTTTTTATTACTCTTGGTGCCGGCCATTACCATGCATAGTTTTTCGGATGAGTATAAACAAGGCACTTATGAAATCATTAGAACCTTACCTATTAGCCCGCTTCAATTAGTAGCAGGGAAGTTTTTGGCCAATTTATTTATTGTACTAGTAGCTATTCTACCTACTTTATTGTATGCATTTACTTTGGACGCCTTAAGTGATATTGGTGGAATAGACTGGGGAGCTACTTATGGCTCTTATTTTGGTTTATTATTTTTAGCGGCTTGTTATACAGTCATAGGCATTTACATAAGTAGCATTACCAAAAATAATTTGGTGTCTTTACTAGTATCCATTTTGGTTTGCCTCTTATTATTTAAAGGTTTTAATGGGCTTAGTCAGCTTTCTGTATTTACCAATGGTGCCAATTTTTATATAAGTAAGCTGGGTTTGGAGGCACACTATATGAATATGAGTAAGGGCCTGCTTACAGCGGAGGATATTATTTACTTTTTATCGATACTAGTTTTATTTGCCATAGGAAGTATGGAGAATATAAAAGGCAAAGTAAAATACATAATTACAGTGGCCGTTTTAATTAGCTTCAATATATTTTTTTCTATTTATAATTTTCAATTAGATCTCACTAAAGAACAGCGCTATACTTTACATGAAAGCACAACAGAAATTATTGCAGCTATCAATAAGCCTGCAAGAGTGCACCTTTATTTAGGCGGAGATATACCCCCTTATTATAAAAATATTGCAGTAGCCGCTGCAACCTTACTAGAGCGTTTTAAACAAATCAATCCAAATGCCATTAGCTGGGATATTGAAATACCTGGAGAATTGTATAAAGACGATGCCTTGTACCAGTTTTATGATAGCTTGTCTACATTAGGATTACCGATTCAAAGAATACAAACTGAAAATGGTCCTTCTGATAAAAGAGTAGACCAACTAATGATTCCTGGCGCTCTTATTGAAGTGGAGGGCCAGGCACCTATTGTGATTGATTTAAGAACAAGTAAAAAATATTTTAAGCCTTATAATATTGTAAAAGATATTCCTGAAGAAGATATGGAGGCCACTGCCAATGCAGCAGTTTCTTTATTGGAATATAAATTTACACAAGCCCTTTATTTATTAAATAGAAAGGTGATTCCAAATATTGCTTATTTGACGGGCAATGGGGAGCCGGTTAATTTAACGGTGAATCATTTAGGAGAATCTATTATGCATAGCTATAATTTAGCTGTATTTGATTTGAAAAAAGGTTTTCCTAATCCGCAAAAAATTAAAACCTTACTTATTGTAAAGCCTACCCAAGCTTTTACAGAATTGGATAAATTAAAATTAGATCAGTTTGTAATGGGAGGCGGTAATATAGTTTGGGCCCTTGATAAATTAGTTGCGGAGTATGATAGTTTACAAAAAACGAGTGGCGCTTATACGGCTTATGATAGAAGCTTAGCCTTAGATGATTTACTTTTTAAATATGGGGTAAGAATAAATGCCAATTTAGTACAAGATTTAAATTGCGCTAAACTACCCATGGTAGTGGGTAAGGGGGAGGACGGTAGTCCCCTTATTCAAAGAATGCCTTGGCCTTATTTTCCTTTTTTACAAGGCAATGAACAGCACCCGATTGTTCAAAATATAGATAGAGTATTATCTTATTTCCCTTCAAGCATTGATACCATTGCGGTTGCAGGTATTCAGAAAACAATATTACTTAGTACCGACTCCAATAGTCGTATACTTAGCTCACCTGCTGTGGTGGATATCAATAGCGGTAAACAAGAAGGCGAATTGGAAAGTTTTCAAAAAAATCATTTATCCGTAGCCGTTTTAGCAGAAGGTAAATTTCCTTCCTTGTTTTCTAATCGAGTTTCTGCGGTAATGCTAGACAGTATCAAGGCTTCTACTGGTAAGGGCTATCTAGAAAAAGGTATTGCAAGTTCCAAACAAGTCATTATTTCAGATGCGGATATTCTTACCAACCAAGTGGATGTAAAAAGAGGTCCCCTGCCCATGGGCATGATGCCTTATGAAGAGTATCAGTTTGCCAATCATGATTTTTTTGTAAATACTATTGCTTATTTAAACGAACCCACCAGTTTATTGGCTTCTCGTAGTAAACAGCAATTGCTGCGTTTATTAAATCGTCAAAAAGTAGAGGAGCATAGAGTACTGGTTCAATTTATTTTAGTCCTTGGCCCACTAGTTCTACTAGGGCTGTTCTATTTAATATGGACAGGGTATCGGAAACGTCAATTTGCTATTTAGTAAGTATGTTGTAACTTTATACTATGACAACAGATCAATTAGTTTATTTTGTTTTTGGAGCGGTCATTCTTATTGCTCTAATCCTAGACCTAGGTTTTTTAAGTAAAAAAAATGCCATCATTACCATGAAGCAGGCCTTGCGTCAAACTTTTTTATGGGTATTGTTAGCGCTTGCTTTTTTTGTATTTATGTGGATAGAGGAAGGTCAAAAATTAGCATTTGAATACTTGAGCGGTTATTTAATGGAATGGAGTTTAAGCATTGATAATATTTTTGTTTTCATTTTAATTTTTAGTTCCTTTCAGGTGAAAGAAAAACATATACCAAGGGTTTTATTAATAGGTATATTAGCCGCTATTTTATTTAGAGTCATTTTCATTACAGTGGGTGTGGCCTTGGTGGCCAAATTTGCATGGGTGCTTTATATTTTTGGTGCCTTCTTAGTGTATACAGGTTATAAAATGTTTACTGCAGACCAGGAAGATAATTTTGATCCACATCACTCTAAAATATATCTATTCTTAAAAAAATTCTTACCTCTTGGAAGTACAGATGGCGATGGTAAGTTTGTTATTAAAGACCATAATAATAAACCTTTGTATACAAGCTTATTTGTAGTGGTGGTACTTTTAGCAGCCATTGATATTGTATTTGCCTTAGATTCAATTCCAGCGGTAATGGGTATTTCAAGAAGCAGTTTAGTTATTTATACTTCTAATATTTTTGCCATATTAGGACTACGTTCATTGTTCTTTTTATTAAGAGGAGCCGTGAATCAGTTTGAATTTTTACAACAGGGTATTGCCATTGTTTTAGTTTTTATTGGTATTAAAATGCTAGGCGAACACTATGTAAATTTGTGGCTAGATAAAAACACACAAGTTTTAATTTCTTTAATGATTATTATTTTTTGTATTACAGGTTCTATTTTTTATTCCATTTTCGTTAACAAAAGAAAATTAGAGAAAGAAAATTCATAACCTGCTCCCTAAAAACTATCTTATATTCGCACCACATTATACATTACCTATGAATGGGAGAAAAGTAGCCATCATTATTGCGCTCATTATATTTATCGATCAAGCTATTAAGTTTTATATTAAGCTTAATTATTTTATCGGGGAAGAACATATCATCATTGATTCATGGGCAAGACTGCATTTTATAGAAAATGAAGGCATGGCCTGGGGTTTAAAATTTGGAGGTGGCTTTGGAAAAATAATCTTGACTTTATTTCGCCTAGCTGCCGTTATTTGGGGCACTTTTTTAATTAAAGGTTTTATTGAAAAAAAATACCATAATGGTTTTATTTTTTGTGCTGCCTTAATTTATGCGGGTGCCGTAGGTAATTTAATTGACTCTATGTTTTACGGCCTACTATTTGAAGCAAGTGTACCTTATACAACCATGGTAGCGCATTTACTTCCACAGGGTGGAGGCTATGGTAGTTTTTTACATGGGAAAGTAGTAGACATGTTTTATTTCCCCCTTATTCAAAATGCACATTTTCCTAGTTGGTTCCCTATTTGGGCAGGGGAGGAATTTGAATTTTTCCGACCTGTATTTAATTTTGCCGATGCATCCATTAGCACCGGGGTCATTACCTTGTTTATCTTTCAGAAGAAGTTCTTCAGTGATACAGACATAAATGCCGAGCAGGAGGTTAAATCAAGTTCTGACCAGCCACAAGCCTAATACAAGATCCCTTTTACCTTATTCATTTGACCCAAAGAGGGCTGGCCTTTTTTACAAGCTTATTCGTACCTTCGTGCCCTAAAAATGAGCTAGGATAAAGCGTTGTATGAGTAAAAAATACCCAGAATTTAGTGGATTAAATCTCCCTCAATTGGAGGCAGAGATATTGGCTTCTTGGAAGTCCGAACAGGCTTTTGAGCAGTCGGTCTCTTTAAGAGAAGGCAAGACCCCCTTTGTTTTTTATGAAGGGCCTCCGAGTGCCAATGGAATGCCCGGCATTCACCATGTTATTTCTAGAACTTTAAAGGATATGGTTTGTAGGTATAAAACCATGCAAGGTTTTCAGGTAAAAAGAAAAGGCGGATGGGATACCCATGGCTTACCTGTTGAATTAGGTGTAGAAAAAGAATTAGGCATTACGAAAGAAGATATTGGTAAAAAAATAAGTGTAGAAGAGTATAATCAAAAATGTAGAGAAGCGGTACTTCGTTATAAAAAAGAATGGGACGATATTACCAATAAAATGGGATACTGGGTAGATTTAAATAATCCTTATATCACTTTTGAAAATAATTATATTGAAACACTTTGGTGGATATTAAGTACGCTTTATAAAAAAGGTTACTTGTATCAAAGTGTAAGTATACAACCTTATTCACCTGCAGCGGGTACAGGATTAAGTTCACATGAACTCAATCAACCAGGTACATACAAGGATGTAAAAGATACTTCAACAGTGGCTATGTTCAAAGCAGTAGAAAATGCAGATAGCCAATTTTTATTTGATGCAGTAAATGCAGCAAGTGTAAAGTCGAAAGAAATATTTTATATGGCTTGGACCACTACACCGTGGACCCTACCCTCGAATTTAGGACTCACTGTTGGCCCCAATATTGAATATGTTTTAGTAGCTACTTATAACCCCTATACAGCCATACCCGTAAATGTGGTGATCGCTAAAAATTTAGTGTCTAAATATTTTAAAGAAGAAGGGGAAGGACTAGAAAGTTTTGCAGAAGGCGATAAACTTATTCCTTGGAAAATAATAGCTACTTGCAAAGGCAGCGGGTTAAATGGACTTCGTTACGAGCAGTTAATGCCCTTTGAGGCCAATGATCCAAAAACTTTTGAAGGAGATCCTTTTAAAATAGTGCTAGGTGATTTTGTGACCACAGAAGATGGAACAGGTATCGTGCATACTTCTCCTGCCTTTGGTGCAGATGACTACAAAGTAGGACAAAAAAATAATTTAGGTATTCTTACGCTAGTAGATCGTGAAGGAAAATTTGTAGAAGGTGTGGGAGAATTTAGTGGCCGCTTTGTAAAGAATTATAAAGACGAAAAAGACTACCAAGATGTAAACGTAGATATTTCTGTAAAACTGAAAAAAGAAAACAGAGCCTTTAAGGTAGAAAAATACGAACATAATTATCCGCATTGTTGGAGAACGGATAAGCCTATTTTATATTATCCACTAGATGCTTGGTTTATTAAAACCACGGCTGTAAAGGATAGATTAATTGAATTAAATAAAACCATTAATTGGAAACCCAAGAGTACGGGGGAAGGTCGTTTTGGTAACTGGTTAGAGAATATGGTGGACTGGAATTTATCGCGTAGCCGTTATTGGGGCACGCCGCTTCCAATTTGGAGAACAGAAGATGGAACAGAGGAAGTTTGTATAGGATCGATTGAAGAATTAACTAAAGGTTTTTTAGCTGCTAAAGAAAAAGGCTTGAATAAGGCAGTTGATTTAAAAATAATTGATGGTAAGTTAGATGTGGATTTACATAAACCTTTTGTAGATCAAATTGAATTAGTAAGTGCAAGTGGCCAAGCTATGAAGCGTGTGTCTGATTTAGTAGACGTATGGTTTGACTCTGGTGCGATGCCTTATGCGCAGTGGCATTATCCTTTTGAAAATAAAGATTTAATAGATAAAGGCCAGGCCTTTCCAGCCGATTTTATTTGCGAGGGCGTAGACCAAACACGTGGATGGTTTTATACATTACATACATTGGGCGTTTTACTTTTTGATAGTGTGGCTTACAAGGCGGTGATGAGTAATGGACTTGTCTTGGATAAGAATGGAAATAAGATGAGTAAGCGACTGGGCAATGTGGTGAACCCCTTTGAAACAATTGAAAAGTATGGTGCCGATGCCACACGCTGGTATTTAGTAACCAATGCTTCTCCTTGGGATAATTTAAAATTTGATATGTCTGGTATACAAGAAGTACAAAGAAAATTCTTTGGTACTTTATACAATACTTATCAGTTTTTTGTTTTGTATGCCAATGTGGATGATTTTCATTTTGAACAAGCAACCATTCCTTTAGCCGAGCGACCAGAAATTGACCGTTGGATTATTTCTTCTTTACATACTTTAATTCAAACTGTCACTACCTCAATGGATGATTTCGAACCTACCACAGCGGGTCGTGCCATTGAAACTTTTGTGGATGAGCATTTAAGTAACTGGTATGTAAGATTATGTCGTCGTCGTTTTTGGAAAGGTACTTATACCCAAGATAAAATTGCTGCTTATCAAACCTTATACGAGTGTATTGAAACCATTACTAAATTAATGGCCCCTATCGCACCATTTTTCGCTGACCAAGTTTTCAGAAATTTAAATTCAGTTACTCAAAAACATAATTATAGTTCTATTCATCATGCTCCTTTTCCTATTGCAGACAAATCTCAAATAGATACTGCTTTGGAAAGCAGAATGCAAATGGCACAGGATATTTGTTCTTTGGTTTTATCTATTCGTAAAAAAGTGAATATCAAAGTACGTCAGCCTTTGCAAAAAATATTAATTCCTGTTTTAGATCCAGCCACGAAAACGGCTATTGAATTAATGGAAGAATTAATACTTGCCGAGGTAAACGTTAAAGAAATTAATTATATAACGGAGACGGAGGGGGTTATTAGCAAAAAGGTAAAAGCCAATTTCAAATTATTGGGCGCCAAATTAGGAACCAAAATGAAACAAGCTTCCGCTGTAATTGCCAATTTGACCCAGGCTCAAATTACGAGCTTAGAAAAAGAGGGAAAATTAGCCTTAGACATCGAATCAGAGACTATCGAGTTGCTAATCAATGAGGTAGATATTATAGCAGAAGATATACCAGGATGGAGCGTAGCTGTCAAAAATGCGCTCACTGTTGCCTTGGATATCACCATTAGTCCCGAGTTATTGAAGGAAGGGCATGCCCGTGAGCTTGTAAATAGGGTCCAAAACATCAGAAAAGAGAGCAATTTTGAGCTAACTGACAAGATTTTGCTTGAAATTGAGGATAATACAGACTTGAAGGAGTCCATTATTCAATTTTCGGGGTATATTTGCCGCGAAATTCTCGCAGTCCAGATAGACTTCCTACCGGCCTTGAAAGAGGGGGTAGAAGTTGACATAAATGATCATAAATTAAGAATTTCAGTTAGACAAAAAGGATAAATATGCCTACAAAAAAACCAGCTCCCAAAAAGGCGGCCCCAGCTAAAAAACCAGCTCCTAAAAAGTCGGCACCCGTAAAAAAGGCGGCCCCTGCTAAGAAAGCAGCTCCTAAAAAAGCAGCACCAAAAAAAGCAGTTCCTGCTAAAAAGGTAGCGCCTAAAAAAGCAGTGCCTGCTAAAAAGGCGGCGCCCGCAAAAAAAGCGGCTCCTGTAAAAAAGGTAGTTCCAAAAAAAGTAGCACCTGTAAAAAAACCAGTACCCGTTAAAGCACCTTTAAAAAAAGCAACTCCTATTAAAGCTCCCTTAAAAAAAGTAGTTCCTGTAAAGGCAGCTCCAAAACCACTCGTTAAACCTGTCGCTAAGCCAGTTGAAAAATATGTTCCTCCTGCAAAGCCGGTTCCAAAAATTCCAACGCCTCCTGTAAAACCAGTGCGTAAAGTTGCAGAGCCTATTAAAGATATTAAAGTTCCGAAAATTGGCGCTAAAAGTAGCGTGCCTTATCAACCAGGCTATGTTCCAATGGAAAGAAGAAAAGAAGTAGAAAGATCTACAGAGACTTTAGTAAAATATTCTGATGCAGAATTAAAAGAGTTTAAAGATTTAATTTCTAAGAAAGTAGAAGCTGCAAAGAAAGAGTTAGTTTACTTACAAGGTATTATTACACGCAAAGACGAATTAGGTGGAGATAATGACGACGCTCGTTACATGACTATGGAAGATGGTAGTGTTAGCATGGAAAGAGAGCAGTTAGGTCAAATGGCTTCTAGACAAATTACTTTTATAGACCATTTAGAAAAAGCCTTAATGCGTATCGAAAACAAAACCTACGGTATTTGTAGAGTAACAGGTCGCTTAATTGACAAAGCGCGTTTACGTGCGGTGCCACATGCTACTTTAAGCTTAGAAGCAAAATTGGGGTATGTAAAAAATAGCAGCGATCAGTAGAAGATAAATAGAGTTGATTAAAAAGCAGCTACATATTAGAATGAAACATTCAATTGTTCTATATAAAAACCCCGATAAAATTTATCGGGGTTTTTTGTAAATAGTATTTTAAAACTTTTGTACTTGTTTTAATTTGTACTTATTTCACTTCCTGCATGTCAATTAGTTTTCGGTAATAACCATTTTGAGCAATGAGTGCATCATGGTTACCTCTTTCAACTATATCTCCTTTCTGTAGCACAATAATTTCATCAGCGTGTCGAATAGTTGATAATCGATGTGCAATGACAATAGAGGTTCTGTTCTGCATCATATTATTAATCGCTTCTTGTACTAATTTTTCACTTTCTGTATCGAGCGCGGAAGTGGCTTCATCCAAAATTAAAATAGGAGGGTTCTTTAAAACTGCTCTAGCAATGGTTAAGCGCTGGCGCTCACCACCACTTAGTTTACTGCCTCTATCGCCAATCATACTTTGAAAGCCGCCTTCTTTTTTAATAATAAATTCGTAGGCGTTCGCAATTTTTGCAGCTTCTATAATTTCAGCCTCCGTGGCACCTGGTTTACCTAAGGCAATATTGGCAGCAATGGTATCATTAAATAAAATAGGCTCTTGCGTTACAATACTTATTAAATTTCTTAAACTATGTAAACTATACTCTTTAATATTTTTTCCATCAATATATAAATTACCCGCAGACACATCGTGAAAGCGAGGCACTAAATCGGCTAAGGTGCTTTTACCCGCACCAGAAGAACCCACCAGTGCGACCGATTTGCCTTTTTGAATAGTTAGGTTTATATTTTTTAATATGGAAGCGTCTTGATATAAAAATTGAACATTCTCAAATTGAATCGACTGCTTAAAGTCGGTAATTTCAATAGGCTTTATAGGCTCTTCTACTGTTAAAGGGGCTTCTAAAATTTCATTCAGTCTGTCTAAAGTGGCGTTACCTCTGGTAACATTGTAAGCTGCTTGAGATAGGGCTTTCGCAGGATTAATTATTTGAGAAAACAAAGCGACATAAGCAATAAAGGAACCACCATTTAATATTTCACCACTTAAAACCAATTGCCCTCCAAACCATAATACCCCACATAAAATAACAACACCTAAGGTTTCAGAAATAGGAGAAGCCAAATCACGCCTATTCAATATTTTATTTTTGATATGAAAAATTTCATCCACCAATCCAAAAAA
>CALDSE010000048.1 GCA_937911175.1 uncultured Sediminibacterium sp. | reverse complement strand
TTCTTCGGCGCGTCTTTGCTTCTCAGCAGCAGGCACATTGTCTACTAAATCATGCGCAGAAGTATTTTCTTCATGGCTATAAGTGAATATACCCACTCTATCAAACTGATGCTCTATTAAAAAGCCTTTTAGTTCTTCAATATCTTCAAATGTTTCTCCAGGAAAGCCTGCAATTAAAGTAGTACGAATAGCAATACCCGGAACACGCTTGCGAATTTCTTGAATGAGTTCCCCCATTTCCTCACGCGTAATATTACGCTTCATAGCAGCTAGCATATTATTACTTGCATGTTGCAATGGAATATCAATGTACTTACAAATATTGTCACGTTCTCTCATTACATCCAATACTTCTAGTGGAAACTTACTTGGGTAAGCATAATGTAAACGAATCCACTCCAAGCCCTTTACATCGGCAAGCGCATTTAATAAATCGGGAAGCGCACGCTTTTTATAAATATCTAATCCGTAATAAGTTAACTCTTGCGCAATGAGCATTACTTCCTTCACTCCTTTTTTAACTAGGCCTTCTGCTTCAGCCACTAATTGCTCAATGGTTTTACTTACATGCTGGCCTCTCATTAATGGTATCGCACAGAAAGAACAGGTTCTATTACAACCCTCACTAATTTTTAAATAAGCATAATGCGAAGGCGTACTTAATAAACGCTCTCCAAGTAGTTCTGCTTTATAATTGGCATTGAGTTGATTCAACATTAAAGGAAGTTCCATGGTGCCAAACCAAGCGTCTACTTCAGGAATTTCCAAGGCCAAGTCGGTTCTATACCTTTCGCTTAAACAACCTGTCACATATACCTTGTCTAGTTTTCCTTTTTTCTTTAGGGCTACTTGGTCAAGTATTGTGTTTACACTTTCCTCCTTGGCTTTATCAATAAAACCGCAGGTATTCACCACTACTATATTATGATCTAGTTTTTTATTCTCATGCACCACATCAATTTCATTGGCTAATAGTTGTCCGCTCAGCATTTCACTGTCCACTAGGTTTTTACTACAACCTAATGTGATAATGTTTACTTTATTTTGTTTGAGCGTTTTAGACTTCATAATTATTTTATTAAAACAATACTTAACCTATTATTAGTTTCTTTTTAAATTGATTATTTATTAACCTCGTTCGTAAAATGAAAAGTAATATCGGGGTTATTGGTAATTTCTGTATTCAAGAACCATTCACTTTGTGCTAAATACACAGGCGACTCATCTTTATCCATGGCCGCATTCTGTTGCTTGAATCTTAAAAAGTCATGTAGTTTGTTTTGATCCTTTGAAGTTAACCAACAAGCTTTATAAAAAGGCAGGGTTCTAAATTCACAGGCCGCTCCATATTCTTGTAATAAACGGTATTGTATTACTTCAAATTGTAAATCGCCCACACAACCAATAATTTTTTTATTCCCACCAAACTGCGTAAACAATTGCGCCACCCCTTCATCGGTTAATTGGGTAATACCTTTTTCAAGTTGCTTGGTTTTTAAAGGATCTTTATTCACAAGCTCCTTAAATATTTCTGGCGAGAAAGTAGGTATACCAGTGAAATAAAATTTTTCTCCTTCCGTAAGTGTATCTCCTATTTTAAAATTGCCTGTATCAAATAAACCTACTACGTCTCCCGCATAAGCATCTTCGATGACGTCTTTACTGCGCGCCAAAAAACTATAAGGGTTGCTAAAACGAACCTCTTTGTCTAGCCTAACATGTTTATAATAGGTATTACGCTCAAACTTTCCACTACATACACGCATAAAGGCAATACGGTCGCGGTGCTTAGGATCTAAGTTGGCATGTATCTTAAATATAAAGCCGCTGAATTTATCTTCACCCACTGCCAAGGTTCTTACACTGGTTTCTCTATCTCTTGGGACCGGTGCTATTTGAATAAATGTATCTAGCATTTCTTTGACACCAAAATTATTCACAGCCGATCCAAAAAACACAGGGGCAATTTTTCCTGCTAAATAATCGGCAGGGTTCAGTGCACCATATACGCCATCTATTAATTCTACATCTTCTCTTAAAACAGCAGCATCTTTCTCTCCTATTTTTTCTTCTAATACAGCACTCGATAAGTCTTCAATAGCTACTGTATCTTCTTCTGTAGCCTTAGTACTTGCAGCAAATAATCTTAAATTTTTATTGTGCAAATTATATACCCCTTTAAACTCCTTACCACTATTAATAGGCCAGGTCATGGGGTGCAAAGAAATTTTTAATTCATTTTCTAATTCTTCTAATAAATCGAACCTATTCTTTCCATCACGATCCATTTTATTAATAAAAACAATAACAGGTGTGTCACGCATGCTGCACACTTCCATGAGTCTTCTTGTTTGCGCCTCTACTCCATTCACAGAATCAATAACAAGTATAACACTATCTACTGCGGTTAAAGTACGGTAAGTATCCTCGGCAAAGTCCTTGTGACCTGGTGTGTCTAATAAATTAATTAAGATATTATTGTATTCAAAAGACATTACCGATGTTGCTACCGAAATACCTCTTTGACGCTCAATTTCCATAAAGTCACTAGTGGCGTGTTTCTTTATCTTATTACTTTTTACAGCACCCGCTGTTTGAATAGCTCCACCAAACAACAATAACTTTTCAGTTAAAGTTGTTTTACCAGCATCTGGGTGAGAGATAATAGCAAATGTTTTTCTTCTGTTAATTTCTTTTTCGTACTTCATTATTGTTAAAAATGGCTCGCACTCAAATAATTTGAATCACGAGCCATTCGTCTATTTTGTTTACACTAGTTAGATATCGATTGCTTCACCATAAGCAGCTGCTACTGCTTCTTTTAATCCCTCACTCATCGTTGGGTGCGGATGAATAGCATTTAATAATTCATGAGAAGTAGTTTCTAATTTACGCGCTACTACTGCCTCTGCAATCATTTCAGTTACATTCATTCCAATCATATGACAACCTAAGAACTCGCCATACTTGGCATCAAAAATTACTTTTACAAAACCCTCTGTTGCACCCGCTGCACTTGCCTTTCCACTTGCCATAAAAGGAAACTTACCCACCTTCACTTCATAGCCCGCTTCTTTAGCTGCTTTTTCAGTATACCCCACACTCGCAATTTCTGGTATACAATAAGTACATCCTGGAATATTATTGTAATCAATTCCTTCTGGAATATGATTATGCTTCTTTTCTTGATAAGCAATATGCTCAGCAGCATTAATTCCTTCTTTCGCAGCCACATGCGCTAAGGCCTGACCTGGAGAACAATCGCCAATGGCGTAAATACTTGCAATACTTGTTTGTTGGTATTTATCTACAATAACGCGGCCTTTATCTGTTTTAATGCCGTTTTGCTCTAGTCCAATATTTTCAATATTCGCTACCACGCCTACTGCACTTAAAATTACTTCCGCTTCTAATGTTACGAATGAACCATCTAGTTGTTTTACTTTTGCTTTTACTAAAGCACCCGTTGTATCCACCGACTCTACAGAAGCATTGGTCATAATTTCTATGCCTTGCTTTCTATATTGTTTTTCTAATTCTCTTGAAATGTCTTCATCTTCTACAGGCACTATTCTTGGTAAAAATTCTACAATAGTTACTTTAGTGCCCATGCTATTGTATACATATGCAAACTCAACCCCTATAGCACCACTTCCTACAATTATCATACTCTTTGGCTGCGTAGGAAGCACCATTGCTTCTCTGTAGCCAATTACTTTTTTACCATCTTGTTTTAAGTTGGGTAATTCTCTTGAACGAGTACCTGTTGCAATAATAATATACTTGGTATCTACTACTTGTGTTTTTCCTTCAGCATCTTTCACTTCTACTTTTCCTCTTGACAATACTTTGCCATAACCCATTATTACTTCAATCTTATTTTTCTTCATTAAGAATTGAACACCCTTGCTCATTTTATCGGCCACCCCGCGACTACGTTTTATAACAGCACCAAAATCGTGATTGACACCTGTAGTGGTAATACCATAATTCGCACTATGTTTTACATAATCATAGACCTGTGCACTTTTTATCAATGCCTTAGTGGGAATACAGCCCCAGTTTAAACAAACACCGCCTAGGCTTTCCTTTTCCACAATAGCTACTTTTAAGCCTAATTGAGAAGCACGAATTGCCGCAGGATAACCACCTGGACCACTACCAATAACGATTACGTCGTATGCCATTGTATAACTAATTTGAGTAATGAATGAGGGTGCAAAAATACCCCCAAAATCGCAAAAGAAAAAACAAATAGGGAACTATTCAAAGAATACCCGAACCATCTGAAAAAACCATTTATTATCGTTGGGGCGCTGCTTACTTAGCTGATTTTCATCAAACTTGCTTAGGCCAAATAGCCCGGCCATATTACCACCACGAACGGCTATCTCTAAATACCCTGCCGAATTAAACCAAGCCAGCTTATCCGAGATAGGCACTTCTCCATAATGCTTGCTTAAATCGGTGATGGTTTCGTTGCGGGTAAACATAATTTTGAAAGTTCTGCCCTGGGCCTGTATATCAAATTCCTCTTTACGAATATTCACCACCACATTTTCAAACTGATCTATAAATAAAATTTGTCCCTCCATCCAATTCGGACCTAAGGTTGGTTGCATTGGATAAATTTCTTCAATCTCCTGAAATGCAACACCTGCATCTGCTATATTATTTGTTTTTACAAAAGCCCCAATGGCTTTAAAAATTTCTTGTGTGATTTCTAAAAAAGTATTGGCCGAATTAAAATCAATTTTAATAATTTCTTTAGGCTTACCTCCCAACATCATGGTTAAAAAACCATTATCGGGTGTAATAAAATATTGATTATTATGTTTGGTTAAAAGTGCATGTCTTTTAGGGAATTGAAAAAAATTCACCATAATAAAATGCAGCGTGCCTGCAGGATAATGCTTAGCTGCATTATTAAAAATATAAGCCCCTTGTTGATAGTTCTTGCTGGATAAATAATGCGTGATATCGGCAATACCCATGCCTGGTATGGTTGACAATATTTGCCCCTTGAGTGCGCCAATGATAAAATCTTCTTGGCCAATATCAGATGTTAAAGTAATGATGGGCATTGATTAATAACGAAAAACTAAGTTTTATATTTTAGAAAAATGAGTATTTATTTTTTCATCTCTTACTTCACTAGTACGCCATCTTTAAAGAAAAAATGATGTACTAATTTATCGGCCCAGGCTGGAAAATATTTATTCATAAATACGGTGCGCTTGCCTGTGAAAGTGAGCACCAAGCTTCTGCTTCTTTTTTCAATAGCATGAATAATATGCGTCGCACAGTCCTCCGAGCTCATCATGGCACCTTCATCCATGGGTGATTCTCCTTGTGCCTTTGCATTCTTATCCAAGGCTGCATTTCTAATATTAGAAGTAGTGAAACCAGGACAAACCCACATTACATGGGTGCCAGATGCATAGAGCTCCGTTTTCAAGGCCTCTAGCCATCCGTTTAAGGCAAATTTAGAGGCAGAATAACCGCTTCTACCCGGAAGCCCTCTATATCCTGCAATGGAAGAAACACCCACAATTACCCCTTTATTTTGCTGAATAGAAGCCAGGGCTGCCTTTGTGCAATAGACAGTGCCCCAAAAATTAATATCCATTACATTTTGTAAGGTTTGAACTGAAACCTCGGATACCAAGGCCCTCATAGAAATACCTGCATTATTTATTAAAACATCTATTCTGCCCCAGTTATCAACAACTTGCTTGATAAATGCTTCAGATTCGTCTTGTTTGCTCACATCTACTTGTGCAGTGAATAAATTGGAAGAAGGAAATTCAGTTGCTAATAAAGAGAGTTTGTTTTCATTTCTACCACAAGTAGCCACTTTTGCACCTAATGCTAAAAACTGCGCCACCAAAGCCTTTCCGATGCCATCAGAACCACCAGTTATTACCACAATTTTGTCTGTGAAATTGGACATCTTTTAGAGTTTCTACAAATATAATTCTTATTTGAAGATGAACGACTTAGAAGGGTTTTGAGTGGGGAAAATAAATACCCCCTTTTATTTGGATAGTTTTTATTAATGCTTATTTTTGCACTCCTCTAAAAAGGGGCGGTTAGAATTGGTAGCTCAGTTGGTAGAGCAATACACTTTTAATGTATGGGCCCTGGGTTCGAGTCCCAGCCAGTTCACAAAGCTCCCCGAGAAATCGGGGGGCTTTTTTGTTTTAAGGACGTGTCGAAAGCTTGCTTTCGTAAACGGACGAGAAGCAAAAAAGGTAACGAAACGCAAAGCGGTTCGTTTACCCCCCCCCCGAATAATCGGGGCAAGTTTTGGGTAAGGACGCCATTCAGGGATGTCGGCGGAATGAAATGTAGCCGACAATCCCTTTTAATACATATGAAATGAGGAGGATGTCGGCGAAGTGAAATGAAGCCGACAATCCCAAACAAAAACTATTTCTCTAACCAACTGTCTTTTCCTGAAATTTCCCAGGCACTTAATGAAGCTGGAATACAGCCTATTTCATTTATTTGATCTAAAAAAGCTTTTATTGAAAAAGGTTTATTTTGTGATTCTACATTTTTAGCTACTTCTGCCATAGCATTTTCTAATAAATACTTACCAACAATATAACTAGATCCATAGCCTGGTTGTCTCATAAATAAATGCTGCTCAAATATTAATAATTTCTTTTCAGTTTTCATCCAACCTCTTGGCGTATAATCCGAGTGAATCTTTCCTGCTTCTTCCATGCTTAACATATTGGCGTGAGCATACAATGAACCAAGTCCTCTTGCAGCTCTTTGCGCTAACATAATATGAACAATTTCATTCACTCTAGGATTTTTATCATAAGCACCAGCTTGCATAAAAATTTCTTCTACACTCGTGGCTAAACCTTCATTTCTTGTATCAAAAATATTATATAATAATGGGCTACGTCTTATTTCATTTTCTAGAGGCTCTTTATCCATTCTAGCTAATTCAAACCAATGATAAAAATGGGAATAAAGTGGTCTAGGATCAAAGGCAGTAGTTATCTGGAAGAAATTTCTATTTTTTTCAGTTACAAAATCAACTTTGTGTGCACGCATAGCTGAATCAAAATAAGGCCTAATGGTAAGGATATCTTGCGTATTTAAAAATTCAAGTAAACTTTGAAATGATTTTTCCTGTAACGCGTTAAAGACTTCGGGCGTATTGGCTAATGGTAAAGGAGCTAATGCCCTATTTCTATGCTCCTCCAGTTTTAAGGAAGTCCAAGCACGTGTTAATTCTCGTTTTAATAACATCACTTGATCATCCCAGGTTAAGGGAACTAAGTGGACATTTTTTTGATACCAATTGTAGTTTTCCTTTCCAATGCCAGAGGGTCCTGTTTTTTTAGCGCTTTCCTTTTCTAGCCAACTCACTAAACTATTGGTGGATACAATTGCATTATTGACAACTTCTGCAAGCGCTGCATCATTTGCAGATCCTGGTTTATTTAAAATATCGGCAAGCTCTTCACTTTGAGTTTGAATATCTCTAATACCTGCAATCCATAATTCTTTAGCGTTCCCTATTAGATTCAATTTAGCTTGACTATTAAAAGCGGGAATTGTTTTAAGGCTGCTCATTAAAGACTGCTTATCAGTACTACTTAATGGAAAACTATATTTCCATAAATCAATGGCCATATGATTAGTAGGTCCTTCGTGAGCAGGCACATCTGATCTTTCAGTATATAATAATTTATAAAAAGCCGGATCACGCTGCCATGGCTTAAGTATTTGTCTATTAAAATCGTATCCATTCATTTCAGCCCAAACAATACGCCAATCTACTTTATTTTTAATAGGCCAACCAATAGTATCTATTTGCGATAATCTTGTTCTTAATTTTAAAAATTCAGGTTGACGCATATTAAAACCAGCAATGGTATAATTAGAAACACCATTTAGCAATGGGGGCTTTTCAAATTTTCGCCATTCTTTAAATAATTCAACTAATGCAGCATGCCCATCGGTATTCTTTTGAGCGAATACGTCATTTTGTATAGTCAACAATGAAAGCGTGAGAATAAAGTATGCTACAACACTTTTAAATATTTTCATAGATTTTATATTAATTGATTAAAATATTATTTATATAATTAGATTGAGTAGTCATAAAGTTTTTTTTAGTAAGCCATTGAAACTTATTTCTTCGAACTAAACATTTTGTCTTTAGGATTAGCTCCCGATTTTAAATAAGCAAGTAAATCCATTAACTCTTCTTCATTTAAACTATTAATTAAGCCAGGCAACATAGGTGATATCTCGGAAACTCTAGTGCGAGTCACGTCCTTCTTTAGCACGTCCTTAGTGTTTTGCATAGCAAATGGATTTTGCGCTATAACATACTTAGTGCCATCCTCGCTAATTAATTTTCCAACAATAGACCCACCTTTTTTAAGATAAAACACTGTTGACCCAAATTGATCTGAAATGCTTTTATTGGGTTCGATGATGGCAGTGAGCATATCCTTATAAGAGAATCTTGTTCCAATTTGCGTAAGACTTGGACCAGATACACCGCCTTCCCCTCCCATCGCATGACATGAAGAACAAAGTGTTGTAGAGAACATCGCCTTTCCATTTTCAAAATCTCTATTCGTTAACCCATCTTTTACATATACTAAAGCGCTATCAACTTCCCAATCTCTTCCTGGCCCTTTTGGTTGTTTTATATTTTCCTTCAAGCCCATCATGGCTCTATTCACAATTGAATCCCCTGATAAAGTATTGTAATAGGCAAATGTATTTTTTGAAACATTTTTTAAAGCATCCTTTCTTATTAAATTAAGAAAGCCTATAAAACTCACTCCTCCTTTATAACCAAAGGCTGTATAAAACCATTTAAAATAAGTTTCTTGTAATGCGGGTGTCCAACCAATTTTTGCATGACTAAGTACAGTGGCATAATAGGTTTGTTGCTGAGGAGGAACATTGGCTAACATTTTAGCAATATCTAATCCGTACTGAGGGTTTCTAAGAATAAGATCGGTAGATTCTGTAAATGTTTTTTGATCATTTGGATCGTCTTTAGCCACCTTCATTAGTTCCATTGTTTTGGCAACCACCGTGGGCGCATCAATGAATACCATAATTTTACTAAGCGACCTGTTTAAATTATTAGTAGCTGCAGGGTATTGTTTATCCAATACAGCAATTAATTCATTTTTCAAATCACCCGTTGGTTTTCCAAGACGTACTAATATTAATTCAATAGCCCTCAAAGCATCTAATTGTTTTGACTCCGACAATTTCGAAAAATCAATGGCGCATAAAGCCTTCAATAAATTATCTTTTTCAGTTTTTTCTCCCATCCTAGCTAAAGCAATGGCTGCTTGCGATATTATTACTGGATCTTTTTCGGTTAGTAGTTTTTGCTTCCAACTTATTGCTGGTTGGTGTTCCATTGCTATTCTTGCAGCATAGCGTATGAATCTGTCCTCATTGTTTAAAGCAGGCCAAGCAATATTAACAGCTTCTGCATTAGGTGCATAATGAAAAGTTTCCAATTTTTTACGAAGCTGTTGTGCATCTGTTAATGTTGGAGCAGCAAGGGCTTCCGTATTTTGTTTATTGTCTTCAAAGTACACTCTATATAAATCCGATTCAATGCGTCTGCCTCCCGTTAAAAAATACATGGCTCCATCTGGTCCAATGATACCATCTGTTAAAGGCAAGGGTGATCCAGAAATAAATTCCTCTGCAGTGGCTGTATAATGCGCTCCTTCTGGAATAGGTTGAATTGCATACATGATTCCAAAGCTCCAATCAAATGCAAAAATGGATCGTTTATATTTTTCAGGAAAATGCGATTTGCTACCGCTGAATACAGCCGTTGGTGAACCTTGGCCAATATTTAAAAGCGGGGGAAGATTATCTGCATTCGCTGGAGACCATTTATCGGTCCCTGGACGCCATCCAAATTCACCACCGCTAGGAACTTGACAAATACGAATAGGTCGATACCATGGTGAACCAAAATCCCATTCCATATCTGAATCAAAAGTGAAAATATCTCCGTACTCGTTAAATGCAAGATCATATGGATTTCTAAACCCTGCACTTATTAAATTAAAATTAGTTCCTTCAGGATTTAATTGCGCAATCCATCCTCCATGCGTATTCACTGTATTGTCGTGTCCGTTAGGATCACGCGTTAAAGGCAATAAATTATCCATCTCCACCCCAGGTGTGACAGTATAATTATTCATCTCTGGTATTTTTGTAAAGTTTCCTGCAATCACATACAATGATTTACCATCTGGAGAAAGCACAATACTATGTGGTCCATGCTCTCCATCTCCCTCTACTCTTTTTAATAAAGTAATTTTATCATATTGATCATCGTTGTCGGTATCCTGCATTCGGTAAATACCACTACGACGCGTATTTTTAATATCACCGCCATCATTGATTACAACATAAAGACTATTAAACGCATAGAGCAAGCCTTGCGCGTAACCTATTCTGCGACTTGCAAGCGTTGTATCTCCAGGTATATGTAATTCAATAGTACTTACTTGAATTTTTTCTTTAGAAGTATCTGCACCAATTGCAGGTATAACCAGTCTGTATAAATTACCGTATTGATCCGATGCAATCATTCTTCCTTTATGATCAAAAGTCATGGACACCCATGAGCCTTGATTATTAATTCCAGGACTATACAAATGATCGGCCTTAAAACCTTTGGGAAGTTTTAAAGCGGCAATTTTTGGATTGGTTGAAATAGGCGCTTCAGTATTACATGCAACAATAAACTGCAATAAAGCTATAAGCGTTATAAAATTGAATCGACGACTGTATTTAAACATGGTGTTAAAATTGTGTTTACACAAATTATGATTTTTTGACTAAGAATGGTTCAGAAATAATTAGATTTACATAGGCCTTCCCTTAAAATATTAATATTAAACGAATTATGAAAATACGTACTAGCCTCTACTATATCAATATTGTAATTATACTAAGCTTGAGCATTACATTAAGCCTGTCTTGTGAAAGTGCTAGCTCCCATAAACCACTACCTAATTCTGCCGTATTCATTACTATATTTGATGGCAAAACCTTTAATGGATGGAAGGCCGATACAAGTGTTTGGCATATTGAAAACGGCTGCTTTGTGGGAGAAGTTACTCCTAGTAAACAAATACAAACAAATTCATTTTTGATTTATACTAAAAGCCAAGCAGGCGATTTTGAATTTAAAGCAAAATTTAAAATATCTAATGGAGGTAATAGCGGTGTAAATTACCGAAGCGAGGAACTTGCAGATATTCCTTATGCATTAAAAGGGTATCAGGCAGATATTGATGGAGAGAATGTGTATACAGGTCAAAACTATGAGGAAAGAGGCAGAGGATTTCTTGCGATGCGCGGACAGAATGCAGTAATTAATAATTCAAAAGATGCCTTTATTATAAAACCGATTGGTAATGCTGATTCACTAAAATCAAAAATTAAAGTAGATGATTGGAATGAAATTCATTTGATTGTAAAAGGCAATAACATGCAACATTATATTAATGGGATATTAATGAGTGAAACAACAGACAATGACGCATCCAGCAGTAAATTATCAGGGCTAATTGGATTGCAAGTACATGTTTCTAAGGAAATGAAGGTTGCCTATAAAAACATTCAACTTAAAATTGAAAAACTATAATTGAAAAGCTTTAATTGCTTATAAGTTTACGATTTCACTATCCATCCAAGTTAATCTTTTTTTGATCCATGATTTTAAAAAATCAACCTCTTCCTGATGTGTCTTCCCTACAAAATTATTAAAGGGCAGCTTTACGCCTAAAATTTTCCATCGCTCAAAATGCTTATCAATACTATTAGTATTCTTTAATAAATTGATATGCTTGTCCATTGTCAATAAAATAGCTGCTTCACTTAATGTAGAAGTTCTAAGAGTGGCCCATCTAAGTTTTAGCCTTTCAGTAAAATTAGGATCGGATAGTAATTTTTTCCACCAAAAATTAACAAGCCAAGTATCGCTAGAATAATAATTATTAAAATTGAACATCCAGGTAGAACCATTAATGAAAGTGGCACGATCATCGTTACCAAAACCCAAATTAAAATCCCATATAGGTCCCATTTTTAGTTTGCCAAGTCTGTCTTTATTCATGAAAGTACTTAATCTATAAGCATCTGGATTATAAGCAAACTCATTCAAAATCAAAAAATCAATAAAACTATTTACATCAATATATTTCTGATAACCATTAACAGGATCTTTATAATTACTACTTAATAAATTGTCTTCAAAATTAGAAAAATAAGATTGTGCATACATTTTTTGCGCTTCAGAAATAGCATCAAATTTTGGATACTCATACATGATATAAGTTTCTGCGCCTTTCTTTGGACCGAAAGGATTGCTTGATAACTTATTCCCATTGGGGTCGTAACTAGATCTAAACCCAAGGTCTACGGTATAGATGGCATCTGCCTCCCAGCCTACTATGGTATTATCTCCAGCAGATTTATCAATTTTAAAAATATATCCACCTGTTGCAGCATTGCCCTCATTATCAGTACTAGCCATTTTGGTGATATTCACTCTATTCTTATCTCTTTTGATTTTCTCCATCAAAACATATAAGCCAAGATATTCCCCATCAATATTTAATTGTACATACTTTGTTCTGGTTGCATACATTCCTATTTGATTAGATAAATCATATATCAAAGTATTTCTGATAAGTGCTTTATCATTAGCTGGGGCATATAAAATGAAATCCGATTGCTTTGGGAAGTCCATAATAACACTGTCAGTATCTTCATCAAAAGCATCTCTTAATTCAAAACCATAAGATTTTTGATCAAATAACCTAAATGAGGTTGAGCCTCGGTATTCGATACCAATATTGGATTTAAAAACAATGGTATCCCCTAATTGAATTTGGATAATTGACTGCACTTTAGGTTCATTAACAATTTTATTACCTTTTGTATTTATATAAACAACTGGAACTTTATCCTTAAAATTAGATACTGGAGACCAAAAAGCATTCTTTGGAAAAGTATCTATAGCTTTATACACTGGTAATGGCACAATTGCTGACACTTCTTTCTTCTTGCAAGAAATGAATGTAAAAAGAAAAATAATTATTAGGCTAAAATATCTCATTAGACACCTAATATATGGAAAATATATTTTAGATTTATTATATTATAATTAAATTAATATGAACCCAATCAGAATAGCCACCGCTCAATTTGAAAACAAAAGTGCCGATAAAGCCTATAACCTCACGGTGATAGATGAACTCGCTAGAAAAGCGTCTTTAGAAGGTATTGAAGTGCTCTCCTTTCATGAATGTTCAATTACTGGCTATACTTTCGCTTCCAAATTAAATAAAGAAGAGTTTTTAGCTGTGGCAGAATACATTCCTGATGGATCATCTGTTCAAGCATTAATTAGCATTGCAAAAAAATATAAAATTATTTTATTAGCAGGCTTATTTGAAAAAGATAAAGAGGATAAAATTTACAAAGCCTATGTATGTGTGGATGAAAATGGGCTTATTGCAAAATATAGAAAATTAAGCCCCTTTATTAATAAACATATAAGTGCGGGAAATGAATATTGCATTTTTGATTTAAAAGGATGGAAATGCAGCATACTCATTTGCTATGATAATAATATTTTTGAAAATGTAAGGGCTGTAAAATTATTAGGTGCAGAAATTATATTTATGCCACATGTAACCATGTGCACGCCTTCCACTAGACCAGGTGCTGGATTTGTTGATCCTGCATTATGGCATAATAGACATAATGACCCTATTACCCTTATAAACGAGTTTGATAGTTTAAAAGGCAGGGCATGGCTAATGAAATGGCTGCCTTCAAGGGCTTATGACAATGCCGTATATGTGATCTTCTCTAATCCTATTGGAATGGATGATGATCAATTAAAAAATGGTTGTTCCATGATTATAGACCCCTTTGGTGATATAATGGCAGAATGCAGAACATTTGATGACGCTTATGTTTCAGCGGAATTAATACATGCTAATATAGAAAAAGCAGGAGGCACCAGGTATTTAAATGCGAGAAGACCAGCACTCTATAAAGACATCATTGGAAAAGATCATGACACCGTACTTAAAGTAGTTTGGATGAATAAATAGTTTCTTCTAAATAAAAGGCCCCTATTAATAGGGGCCTTTTTATATTCACTAAGTCTTTAAGCACAACGACTACTATGGCATAATTGGTCTTTCCATCCAACTTACACTTGTAATTTTTTTATCGAGACCATACATGTACCAATGAAAAGCACTTACATGCTTTTTAGTTCCGTCTTTTTTCTTTTCCTTATAATTTGATAGAACTATAATTCCAGATACAGGATCTGTATTGGTAATTTTACCAGGGTTAACCATAGTAAGTTTCCACTCTACTGATTCTAAGTCGTTGAACATATTTGCCCAATCACTATTTGCAACTTTTAATTTGCGACCTTCATGAGTAGTAACACTTACTGTATCAGCAAAATATTTTCCTAAAGCTTTGCCATCCATTTTATTACAATCTTTCATTAAATTTTCAATTAATTCAACTTCACCTCTGTTAGAAAATGTTATAGTAGAAGTATCATTTTTTGAGTAATATTTGCCGCCATTTGGTAAACCGTATTCATTTTTTTCATCTAAAATAATAGAACCCCATACCATTGATATTTTTTTAGAAGAATCATTCACAATATATACTCTATGTTCTTGTTGCTTGTGTTTTGACCCGTTCTTGTATTCTCTATCTAAATCATCATAAATTTGAACTTCTGTTTGATTTGGCCAACCATCAGTTCTAACTGGAATAACAATATTCACTTTTCTATTTACGGCTTTGAAAGTTGCGAACTCCTTATATACTCTATCAGAATTATTTTTAACATAATTATCATCAAAACAACTTAAATAAGCTTTTGCATCCATGTTGTTATATGCTTTAATAGCATTTAATACTAGGTTAGATGCATTTTCAGTACCAAAATACCATGGGGTATTTTTTTCAACAAGGGTACCCGCTTTTACCAATTTTTGTGCATGAACACTTGATGTTAATAAGATAATTGCTGATGCAATCATTAAAAGTTTTTTCATATAATTTTTATTTATTTTAAATGAGACATAAAACTATTACTTTCTTTTTGAAATGAATAACTTTATAGATGATTTTATTATTAAATTACCCCCTAGCAGATTCTTAACTAGCTGCCATCTGCTTAATATAAAACATTGATTACCAATATATTATTTTAATATTAGTTGCTTAGATATTAAGGATGAGGTTTTACTTAGGATGAACTACTTTAAAATATCCTTAATAATCTTCAAATGATGATTAGTATGCACCGCTAAAAACTTAAAGGTATCAGCTGTATTGAGGTCTCCAAATATGGGATGGGTGAAATATTGATTCTTACCTGCCTTTGAAAGTGCTTCTATACTTTTACGAGAAGCTTGAATACTTTGTAATACGGAAGCAGGACTTAATTCCTCAGAAGGCATAGTAAATGAAGGGGCCTTGGCCTTTCCTCTGGGAAATGAATTCACTAACAATACTAAAAATGCCTTGAAGCTAAATTTCTTAATAAACCTTGTAGGATCAGATTTAATTACAGCACCGCAAACACTATCAATCACTAAACAACTATGTACTATATGCCAACCCACATTACCCTCGGAAACAGCTTGATTCAATATAGAATAATTAGCTACTTGAGCCTCTAGATTGTCAAGTAAGTTATTTATTTTATGCATAGCTAGCTTTTAATTTGGTATAAATATTTTTTATATTTTATTATTTACATTTTTGCCTGCAATAATATTTTATTTAACTGATTGATTTGTATGGCTAATTCCGCTTTCAATTCATCGAATACTTTATAAGAGCCATCGGTAGGCTTATAGTCACCTGACTCTACTACACGCATTAAAGAAGCTAGCTTATTATTCAATTTAATAGGAAAATTTAAAGGGTCTTGTGAGCTTTGATTACGCACCTGGTATAAATTTTCTTCTATTTGTGAAATAGCCGCCATAAAAGAAACAGAAGATTTTGATAACCCTTTTTTATTGGCCTTCGCTTCCTCATTTAATTTTTCTTTAATAGCTCTTATTTTAATAACTGCATCATTAGCCACCGTTACCTGATCTCTAATTTGCATCGATAAATTAAATTTCTCTTGCATATCAGCTATTGTTACATCCTTTACTCTTGGATCCATTCTAATTTCAAAATTTTCAGTAGCCACTTGCCCTGCTGAACTAATTCTTACCTGATAATTGCCTGGCACAGCCGTTGGTCCTGTATAAACGGGTGCACTCCATAAAATCATTCCCTTAAAATTACTGGCAGCTGGATATTTCAAGTCCCATTCAAATACATTTAAGCCAGTTTTAATAGTGGGTGGCTTTGGCTTGCGATCATCTTCATCTTCCTCTTCTTCTCCATTTTCTTTTTTAACTTTAGGTAGCTCCCCTATAAATGTTTTAACTAGTTTACCTTGAGCATCTAGAATTTCAATTTTTAAATCTTTCTTTGTAGCATCTAAATAATAATGAAATACTGCTTTTTGCACTGTTCTCACCGCATAATAAGGTTTAAATAAATGTAGGCCTGCGTTCATTCCTGCATCCTTTGTTCTTACTGGAGAAATATCATCTAATACATAGATAGACCTACCATGGGTTCCAATGACTAAGTCTTTATCGGTTACTTGTACATCAGAAACTTGTACATCTGGTAAGTTTAAACTTAATGACTCCCAACTTGCGCCATCGTTATAAGAAATCCAAACGCCATGCTCTGTGCCTGCATATAATAATCCTGCACGTGTAATGTCTTCTCTTACCGCATGCACATAATCATCGGCACGAATACCTGTAATTATTTTAGTCCAAGTTTTTCCAAAATCATTGGTCTTCCAAATATAGGGTGTGCGGTCATCCATTTGATAACGCTTTGCCGCAATATAAGCTGTGCCTGCATTAAAATGAGATGCTTCAATAATACTTACACGCGTATTTTTAGGCATATCCTTAGGTGTAATATTTTCCCAATTTTTACCACCGTCTTTAGTAATATGAATGAGTCCATCATCGGATCCTGCCCAAATAATATTCACATCCTGATATGAAGGCGCTAATGCAAACACTGTTCCATAAATTTCTGGGCCATTCATATCTCTTGTGATAACTCCCCCACTTACACCTAAGGTAGTAGAATCGTTATAGGTTAAGTCTGGACTAATTTTTTCCCAGCTCTGTCCTTCGTTCGTTGTTTTCCAAACATGTTGAGAACAAGTAAATAATACATTAGGGTCGACTGGTGAAAAAACAATTGGATATGTCCACTGCCATCTTTCTGGCAAGGTCTTCGCTTCTTCTCCAGAAAAAAATCTTGGATATACTTGTATATCTCTGGCCTGCCCTGTCATTCTATTAATGCGCGTTAATAATGCGCCTTGACTACCTGCATAAAATATATCTAAATTTTTTGGATCCTGTGTAATATAACCGCTCTCTCCTCCGCCTACTTCATAAGCAAACCCCATTCCAGGTTTGGTAGAATTGCCTCTTACTGCTCTATGTCTGTAATCTTCACTAGGTAATGCGACAGTGCTATTATCTTGTTGTGCACCTGCTACTTGGTATGGAAAATCCTTGGTTACCGTAATATGATATAATTGTGCTGTTGGAAAATCTTCATCGGTCCAAGTTAAACCACCATTCACAGAAACTGCTCCACCACCATCATTGGCAGTAGCTAAACGAGTTGGATCATTAGGGTCAATCCATAAATCATGGTTATCGCCGTGTGGTACTTTTATTTCTGTTTTAAATGTTACTCCACCATCGGTTGACTTATAAAAATTTACATTCAACCCGTACACTGTGTTTTTATCTTTTGGATCGGCCACGATGCGAGAATAATAAAAAGCACGCTGACGTAATTTTCTTTCATTGTTCACTAATTTCCAATTCGCCCCTCCGTCGTCGGAACGATATAGTCCTCCCTCCGGTGATTCTACAATGGCCCAAACACGATTGCCGTCTGCAGGAGAAACTGCTACACCTACTTTTCCAACCACTGCTGGCATACCTGGGTTTTTAGAAATGACTTTCCAATTGGCTCCACCGTCAACCGATTTATATAATGCAGATGTACCAACATCGGCCCACATTTTATAAGGTGTTCTATAAACCTCCCAAATACTTGTATAAATAATTTCTGGATTTTGTGGATCAATTACTAAATCTTCTGCCCCTGCTTTCTCATTCACGTATAAAACTTTATTCCAAGTTTTACCACCATCAATTGTTTTAAAAACACCACGCTCTTCATTCGGCCCGAATGCATGACCCAAGGCCGATACATAAACGATATCAGGATTAGTGGGATGAATTCTTACTCTTGAAATAGATTGCGTATTTTTTAATCCTATGTTTTTCCAAGTCTTACCTGCATCAGTTGATTTATACACTCCGTCGCCTTGCATAATATTTCCTCTAAAAGCAGTTTCACCTGTACCTATATAAATAATATCTGGATTTGTTTCTGAAACAGCCACTGCCCCCACACTAGAGCTAGTTAATTGACCATCGGTTACAGGTTTCCAATTCAAACCTCCGTCTGTAGTTTTCCATAAACCTCCACCCACTGCTCCAAAATAGTATTCTAATTTATTCTTACTACTTCCAGCCACACCTAGTGACCTTCCTCCTCTATTTGGGCCAATATTTCTCCAGTTCATTCCTTTTAAAGTAGAGTCGCCGCTTTGAGCTTGGCTATTATGAATAGCAAAAGAGGCTAATAGAACAAATGCAATACGTGTAAAGTTTTTCATAGGATTATATTATGAGTGTGCTGTAATTTACAATAAATTTTAAATACATAGAGGAGAATGGAACAGAAATAAAAAGGCCCCTATTACTAGAGGCCTTTTTCGTATTTTCTACACTTAAAAGTTCAAATTATTGACCCAATGTTGCTACATCTTTTGTGTCATAAATAGGCCACTCGTAAGTAATTTTTCCATCTTTATTAATACCAAATGAATTAAATACGACTACCTTACCTGCAACTCCTTTTTTAGATTTCCAAGACATTTCCACCCAGCTATGTCCATATTTATTACCATCAGGCATTGTCACTACTTCATAAATGGTCCCTCCTATTGTAAGATTACCATCAATGAATTCTCTTTGTTTTTTAAATACTTCAATAATTACTGGAATTTTCACACCCACTGTTGTATCAGTATTAGATGGCCAAATATTATGGTACGATTTTGCAGTATCGGCATAATTAGAAGCTACAGTTGCCCAATCTCCATTGGCAAAAGCTGTGGTACCTCTTTTAAGCATATCAACATCTGGACCAGTGCTAGTAACTGTACCAGTTGCAGCAGCACTATCCGTTTTAACTTCGGTTGGAGCACAAGCAAACATTGTAGTTGCTGTTACAAATAATAAAACAATTTTTTTCATTTTAAAAGTTTTTGGTTATTGAAATAATACTGTAATATATTGCTTTCGTTCTAAAACTAAAAATATTTTTATGTTAACTTAATACATTACTGCCTTTAAACTAGGCTCTGTTTTAAAATCATCTAATGGAAACATAGGTCTTTGTATTTTCTTATATGGCAGCCTTTTTAAATCTTGATCTACTCCACCCGGTGTAGTGGCCATAATCCAGTCTGCTCTTAAATCATATAACTCAGGCACCAAGTAGCCAATCTTAACTATTACAATGTCCGATTTTCTGGGACTTAAACCCAGTCTTGTATAATCCGATTCTAAATGATAAGGTTTTCTTTTTTGTGTAACAATTACATGAACCGAACCTACTTTTACTGCCACTTCCACTTCTGCATTAATATCTCCTTTATAAATAGACTCAACAGTTCCAGTTAATAAAACAGGTGGTGCATATCTATTATCAATAGCTGCACCCACCAGTGCGCTTACTTTTCCACCTACGCCTACTTTAAGAGCTTCTTTCACAAGTGCAGGCCCAGGAATAGATGCATAAATGACCGATGGCCCTGCATCTGTTTTAAATTCTTTTCTTTCTAGTATTTTTTTCAATGTCCAAGTAACATCTCCTGCCCCTCCTGCTGTGGGATTATCTCCCATATCACTTATTAAATAAGGATGTACTTTACTTGCAATGGCTAATTGTAAACTTTCTTCCAAACTTGCAGTAGGTGCCACAAAAACAAATTCGTTTCTGACTGCCCAAAAACTTTTGGCAATGGCTTCTGCAGTGGCAGTCACTTTTTGTTGGTCATCTCCTGTTACTACCACCGCTGCATGGTTACGTGGTGCATCGGCCCATGCATAGCCTATCCAAATTGCTGCATCAATAATACCTTCTTGACTAGTGGCTGCTGGAAGTTGTGCATACAAAGTTTTACCCGGTTCAATTCTTGTACTTGTTTTTTCTCCTGGTAATAAAATAGGAACACCTACCCATGCTTTATAAGCAGGCTTGCCTTTGCCATTCATAAGTCTTGTCACTAAATTAGAGACCGCTCTTCTTTTTGATTCTATTGCATCTTCATGAGGTGCCATTCTAAAACAAGTAATAAAATCAGAATGCTGAGCTAAGTCTAATGATACATTACCATGCAAATCCATAGAAGTAGAAATTAATACTTTCGTCCCCACAACGGCTCTAATTTGTTTTATAAAATCGGCTTCAGGGTCGTCCATTCCTTGTACACTCATCGCACCATGTATATCAAAAAATATACCATCATAGGGCCCGTTTTGTTTTAATAATTCTATTGACTTTGCAACAAGAGAAGCATAGGCTTCTTTAGTCACTATTCCACCTGGTAAGGCATGACCATATAATAATGGAATCCAAGTAGCTTGTTTTCTTAATGTTGAATCGGGTTGTAAAAAAGGATATTCCTTAAAAATAGAATCTCCTTGACTTGCATGAAAATCCTCTTCATGGGTGAGTGCTGGTGAAAAAGTGCTTGATTCTATAGCTAAGCCTAGAATAGCAATACGAGGCAGTTTTGCTTCTGTCTTGGGTTGCGTACAACTGAAAGCAAACATTAGAATAAAAGACCCTAGCATAATTTTGATAAGTTGGTGATTATTTCTTTTCATATGATTATATTTTATTTTTTTAAAGTAGTTCTAAGTT
>CALDSE010000047.1 GCA_937911175.1 uncultured Sediminibacterium sp. | reverse complement strand
AATGGCATAGGAAAAAAATCCTCATGGAGCACAAGGACGCTGTTTCCTGTTTTTAAAAAGCTATTGCCCTCAACCGCTAACCCATCGTTTATCTCAAAGGGTTGTAAGAAACCACCATCAACTCCAAGCGGTTGCAGTTTGTGTTTTTTAAATGCGGTTGAAATAAAATCCGAAGCAAGCTTTTCGCCCTTGGAGCCCGCTCTTCTGCCCTCAAGCTTATCATCGGCCAAAAAAGAAACATTTTTTTCCAGTGTTTTAATCCTGTTTTTTCCAGGCTGTGCAAAGACAGCAATAGAAAGCAAACACAAAGCAAGTGTTGCAACGGTGTGTTTTTTCATAATAAGGTATTAGAAGAGATGAAGAGACCAATATTTCGTTGACAAAGGTAAACACAGATTGCTTTCTTTATTTCGTAAATAGTCAATAACCGAATCATGTTACATTTGCATGACAATTCTTATTAAATCAACCGATTGCAGAAAAAGGTAAACATAGCGCTTGTAGGAAACCCCAATTGTGGAAAAAGCTCCCTGTTCAATGAGTTAACGGGCTTGAACCAGAAAATAGGCAATTTCCCGGGCGTTACCGTAGACAAGAAAACAGGCCAGATGCAATTAGCGGGTAACCCAACCACCCTCATTGATTTACCCGGTACTTATAGTTTTTATCCCAAAAGAGAAGATGAGTGGGTTGCCTATAAAGTACTCATGGGTGTAGATGAAGAAGTCAAAACAGATTTAATATTACTAATTGCTGATGCAAGTAATCTGAAAAGAAATTTACTTTTTTGTACTCAAATTATTGATTTAAAAATTCCGGTGGTATTGGCGCTTACCATGAATGACCTAGCGACAAAAAAAGGAATTAAAATAGACATTGCAGGACTGCAAGAAGATTTAGGTATTCCTGTGGTAGCCATTGACGCTAGAAAAAATAAAGGACTTACAGAATTAAAAACGGCTTTGACAAATATTATTCAAACTACGCGTTCAAAAAATCAAGTGAGTTTTATTGATAATAAAAAATTAGCGCCCGCGGCTATTGAAGCTTTTAAAAAATTATACCCCACCCATAGCGATTATGCAGCCCTGCATTATTTAATGCATCACGAAGCATTTCCATTAGATAAAGAAATGCAGCAGGAAATTGAGCAAATTGAAATTGACAACGATTTTAATCATACCAAAACCCAGGCCCAGGAAATATTAGAACGCTACAGTCATATAAGTGAGATAATGAAAACGAGGGTAAGCACCCCAGACCCTACTGCTAATAAAAAAAGATCTGAGAAATTAGATTCTATTTTTTTAGATCGTGTAGGTGGCTATGCTATTTTACTTTCTGTATTGTTTGTTTTATTTCAATCGGTTTTTTGGATGGCGAAATTTCCCATGGATGGCATTGAATGGATATTTACCAATTTAACTTCTTATTTAAACTCAGTGTTACCCAATGTTTGGTGGGAGGACTTACTAGTGAATGGACTGGTGGCGGGTATTGGAGGTATTGTGATATTCGTGCCACAAATCATGATTTTATTTGGATTGATTACTTTATTAGAAGATACAGGCTATATGGCGCGCATTAGTTTTTTAAGTGATAAACTTATGCGCAAAGTGGGATTGAATGGCAAAAGTGTCATGCCCATGATTAGTGGTTTTGCTTGTGCAGTGCCTGCCATTATGAGTGCCAGAAATATTGAAAATAAAAAAGAGCGTTTACTTACTATAATGGTAACCCCTTTTATGAGTTGCAGTGCAAGACTGCCGGTGTATACTATTTTAATATCATTAGTTATTGACGACACCATGTACTTTGGTTTTTTAAGTTTACAAGGGCTAGTCATGATGGGTTTATATTTAATGGGTATTGTAATGGCCCTATTGGCGAGTATGGTTTTAAAATGGTTTATTAATATAAAGGAGAAAAGTTATTTTATTTTAGAGCTACCTGTGTACCGTGCCCCTCGTTGGAAAAATATAGGCACTACCATGATACAGAAAGCAGGCATATTTGTTAGAGATGCAGGTAAGGTCATTATTGTAATTAGTATACTATTATGGTTTTTGAGTAGTTATGGGCCAAGCGCATCAATGCAAAAAGTAAATGAAAATTATGCAGCGCAAAAATTAATACTTGCCAATAATGAAGCCCTTTCATCTAATACTGAAAACACTAAGACGCTTAAACAAATAGAAAAGCAGTACAGTAGTGAAAAACTAGAGAACTCTTATGCAGGTATTCTAGGCAAAAAAATAGAACCCATGATTGCGCCCATGGGCTTTGATTGGAAAATAGGTATTGCCCTTGTTACTTCTTTTGCAGCAAGAGAGGTATTTGTGGGCACGATGGCTACCTTATATAGTGTGGAGGAATCGGACAATAGTTCACTTAGAGAAAAACTAAAAGCAGCTGTAAGGCCTGATGGCACGCCTGTGTATAGTTTAGCGGCTGCTTTATCTCTTATGGTATTTTATGTACTAGCCATGCAGTGTATGAGTACCCTAGCTGTAGTGAAAAGAGAAACACAAAGCTGGAAATGGCCAACCATTCAATTTTTTATGATGACAGGCCTTGCTTATTTAATGAGTTGGGCGGTGTATGTAATTGCAAAATAATAAAGAGAGTCTTTCCCTTATCTACTTTTCACTTATCTGCTTTTCACTTCTTCAAAAGCTTCATCATAATCGGCGCGAATAGTGCCCATGATACGATCCCAAAATAAAAAGTATAAACCATAATTACCTTTAAAATATTTATGGTGTTGATTATGGTTTACAGAAGTGTTAATCCACTTTCCAATTAAACCTTTACTAAAGCCTTTGGGGTATAATTCCCAACCCAAGTGGCCGTATATATTATACATAATAGAAAGTAAAAAGAAAATAATAATATGCGTTGTATGCACTGGAAGTGTAAATAAAAAAACGACGAAAATACCCACTTCCACAATAGATTCTAAAGGATGAAATGCATAAGCAGCCCAGGGAGAAGGGTTGGTAGACTTATGATGCACCAAATGCATAGTATTAAATAAACTTTTATGATGCATAATACGGTGCGTCCAATAAAAATAAGTATCGTGCATGATAAACATGATAGGATAGGCTAAAAAA
>CALDSE010000046.1 GCA_937911175.1 uncultured Sediminibacterium sp. | reverse complement strand
CTTAAATTTGCTTTACGGAACATGTAATCCAATTCAACAGGAGTGAAGCCTTTAATATGTAATTCAGGACGATGTGCTTTAATAGCTTTCAATAAACTAATGAAAAATTCTAAAGTTAATTTAGGATGCACGCCACCTACAATATGTACTTCAGTGACTGGTTTGCCATCATAAGATTTTACAATGTCCATCATTTGATCAATGGTAAGTTCCCAACCTTCTTCTTTATGTGCGTATAATTTTGAGTAAGAACAAAATTTGCAAGAGAAAACGCAAACATTGGTAGGTTCAATATGAAAGTTCTTATTAAAGTAAGTGGTATCTCCATGTAAAGATTCTCTTTTCCAATTCGCTAATGCACCTACATAAGGAAGTGAGGCTTTTTCAAATAAATAAACGCCTTCCTCAAAACTAATGCGTTCGTTATGAATAACTTTGTTTCCTATTTTTTGTAAGAGATTGTCTTTTTCTGAAGCAATAATGATTTCGATATTAGCCGTACCCATAGTCCACATATTTAGACTGCAAAGCTACCAAATATCTGAATAAATAGGCAGTTAAAATGCACTAATAAAAATCATATTACTCATTTTATTTCGCTGATTAACCTATTAAAATACCTGCAATGCTTGCAGATAAATAGGAGGCAAGGGTTCCACAAAGAAGTGCTTTCAAGCCTAGTTCAGCTAAGTCCTTACGACGGTTAGGAGCCATTTCGCTAATACCACCAATAAGCATACCCACGCTGCTAAAATTGGCAAAGCCACAAATAGCAATACTTACAATAAGTAATCCTTTTTCGGTAACAATAGGAACTACCTTACTTGTTAAACTTTTAAAAGCCACAAATTCATTGATGGTTAATTTTTGTCCAAGTAAGGTGGCTGCGTTTTGAATATCGGCAGTAGGAATACCCATCGCCCATGCCATTGGATAAAATAATTTACCAAATAGAAAGTTTAAGCTTAAATGTAAATTAGGATTAAATAAATGTCCAATAGAAAGCATACACCAGTCAATCATTGCAATTAAAGCTATAAAACCAATTAACATGGCAATGACGTTCATGGCTAATTTAAAACCATCGCCTGCGCCATGTGTAATAGCATCAATTGTATTGCTGTATTGACTTTTTACTTCTAGTGTAACTTTTCCCATGGTCTGAGAAACTTCTGTTTCAGGAAATACAATTTTTGCAATCACTAAGGCTCCTGGTGCTGCCATTAAACTTGCTGTAATTAATTTAGGGGCTAAATCCATACCGGCTTGTGCACCCATATTTGCGTATACAATTAATATACCTCCTGCAATACAAGCCAAGCTTCCGCTCATACTGGCTAGTATTTCACTTTTAGTCATTGTCGCTAAATAAGGACGAATCATAATTTGCGCTTCTACTTGTCCCACAAAGGCGCTGGCCACATTGCTTAATGCTTCCGCGCCACTTACACGCATAATAAAATTCATAGCCTTGGCTACCACGGCTACAATTCTTTGCATAATACCAAAATGATAAAATAAGGCAACCAGTACACATACTAATATAATAGTAGCTGTTACATTAAAAGCAAATACAAAACCTCCATTGGCAAAATCGGCAACACCAGTTGGGGTAGTTGCTGCCACACCACTATATACAAATGCTGCTCCTGCTCGGGCGAATTGTTCAATTTTTCCCATGCCTCTACCTAATAATTGGAAAAAGCTGGTGACTGCTGGAATTTTCAAAATGAGAAAGCCAATGGTTAATTGAAGTAGTAAACCACTTCCTACTAATCGGTAATTGATATTCTTCTTGTTATTAGAGAATAGAAATGCAATCATTAAAATGACGACGATACCAATAAGGCCTTGAAATCTTTCCATAGTTGTTCCTTTGAAATAGGAAGATAAAAAAAAATAGGCAAACTAGGCCTATTTTTTAAATTCGTCTTATGTGCAGTTCAACTACAAATGTGATTGTATTTTCTTGTCTAATACCGACTTAGGTACCGCACCAATTTGCTTGTCTACTACTTGACCACCTTTTACGAATAAGATAGCTGGGATAGAAGTAATACCAAAGTTCATGCTTAATGTAGGATTCACATCCACATTTACTTTTCCTATGTTTACTTTACCTGCATATTCTGTAGCTAGTTCTTCAATAACTGGCCCAATGGCTCTGCAAGGACCACACCATTCTGCCCAAAAATCAATTACTGTTAATTTGTCGCTTTCCATAACGGTTGTCTGAAAATTGGCGTCTGTAAATTCTAAACTCATATTTATATTTTTTATATTGTTAGGTTTCTATTTATTTCTATTAAAGTCAACTCTTATAAATTCGTGCTTCTCTTCTTATTCTCTTATGTTCAAAATTAGTTCCAAACTTCAATAACTGCCTATTTGACTTTTCCACTTTATCTGCTAGGCATTGGGGACAAATTCTATGGCAGAGAATCGGACTAGCTGTCGCAGCGCTAGGAGCTATGTGACTAACTAAGTGACCAAATTCACTTGCACATTCAATGCAGGGTTGCTGTCCAAGAACTGAACAAGGTCGTCGTTCATAAGAAAACCCTTTTCGATAGTGAGTAAACTAGCCACTAGTTGATCCTTGGGTTCGACAAAGCTTATTTTAAAAGAAGACTTACCTGGGTTCTGTTTTAAGTTCTTTTCAAAGAATTGAATCATTTCTTTGTTTAAATGACTAGGGTGGAGGCTAATTTCAATGGACCTAGTTTGTACTTGTTTTACTGTCTCCAGTAAAGACATAGTAACTATCTTAAATTCAAACTGATTCGATTGATTGTACCTCGTTCTAAAAGAACCATTGATAAATATTTTTTGCCCTACTTCTAAATAATTTTGAAACTTAACATAGTCCTCGCTCCATAATAAGAAATCGGTTTTACCAGCGAAGTCTTCTATGACAAAAGAACCAAAGTTCTTACCCGTTTTAGTAACACGGTGTTGTACATCGGTAATTAAGCCAGCTAACTTAAAGGCACGTCCTAAATTATTAGGGTATAAAGCAAGATTATCTTTTACTTCATTAAAGGCATTAATAGGGGTGAACTGATAATGACGCATTTCAAAACCATAATGGTCAAGCGGGTGGCCACTCATAAACATACCCGTAATATCTTTCTCGTGTTCTAATTTTTCAGTTAAAGTCCACTCTTCACAAACAGGTATTTTAGGAACAGGTACTTGCATAGCAGAAGGAAGATCGCCAAATAAAGTATTGGTAGTACCTGCTGTCATGGACTGAAGTGCCTGCGCATAGCCAATTAATTTTTCTAATCCTGAAATTCTATCTCCATCAGCAATGGTAAAATATTGTGCACGGTGGTATTCAGCAAAACAATCAAAGGTTCCAGAGTATGCTAAACTTTCCAACGATTTTTTATTTACTGCACGAGACAATACTCTTTTCATAAAGTCCACCATATCTTCAAAATGTCCAGCCTTGGTTCTTTCAGTGATAATAGCTTCAATAGCGGCATCGCCCACTCCTTTTAAACCACCCAATCCAAATCTAATTTCTCCTTTTTTATTCACTGAAAAACCTTTCAAAGATTCATTTACATCAGGCCCTAATACTTTTATCTCCATTCTTTTACACTCTTCCATGAAAAAAGTAATCTTATCAATACTTCCTGCATGGTTTAAAACAGCCGACATATATTCTCCAGGGTAATGCGCTTTTAAATAAGCTGTTTGATAAGCCAAGTATGCATAACAAGTAGAATGCGATTTATTAAAGGCATACTGTGCAAAGGCTTCCCAGTCTGTCCACACTTTTTCTAATACATTTTCAGGATGACCATTTTTTACAGCGCCGGACACAAACTGCGCCTTCATTTTATCCAATACCGATTTTTGTTTCTTACCCATGGCCTTTCTAAGTACATCGGCATCGCCCTTGGTAAAGCCTGCAATTTTTTGACTCAGTAACATTACCTGCTCTTGATACACAGTAATACCATAAGTGTCGGAAAGAATTTCTTCCATCACGGTTAAGTCATACTTAATTAATTCACGACCATGTTTACGCTCAATGAAATTGGGTATATAGGCCATTGGACCTGGACGGTACAAGGCGTTCATGGCAATTAAATCGGCAAACTTATCTGGTTTTAAATCGCGTAAATGTTTTTGCATGCCCACACTTTCAAATTGGAAAGTGGCATTGGT
>CALDSE010000045.1 GCA_937911175.1 uncultured Sediminibacterium sp. | reverse complement strand
GGCTCCATCCGTTCACTACAATTTCTCCAGGGGCAGTGGCGGCGGGCGCGATAATACCTCCAGGGCACATACAAAAACTAAAAACCCCTCTTTCACTTACTTGTTCCACCAAACTATAAGATGCTGGAGGCAGGTTAGGGTCACGCACTAAACAATGATATTGAATAGCATCAATAGCCGACTGGGGATGCTCCACCCTTACCCCTAATGCAAAGGGTTTGGCTTCAATGCTAATATTTTTTTCAAATAACAAAGTAAAAATATCTCGAGCAGAATGGCCAGTAGCTAAAATATAAGCAGCTGCTTTCATTCGATCTCCATCGGCTGTGATAATTTCTTGAATGGTACCATTTTCAATTACAAAGTCCAGTAATTTTTTTTCAAATAAAACTTTACCACCACTTGCTTCAATTTGCTCGCGCATGGCTGTAATAATATGTGGAAGTTTATTGGTACCAATATGCGGATGTGCTTCGTATAAAATATTTTCATCGGCGCCGAACTGATAAAAAATCTTTAAAATTTTATCAATGCTTCCTCTTTTATTACTTCTAGTATATAATTTACCATCGCTATAAGTTCCTGCGCCTCCTTCTCCAAAACAATAATTACTCTCCCGGTTCACTATGCCTTCTTTATTTAAACTTGCCAAATCACGCCTTCTTGCTCTCACATCTTTACCTCTTTCTATTATAATAGGTCTTAATCCTAATTGAATACATTCAAGGGCTGCGAATAATCCGGCAGGGCCCGCACCAATAATAATGACCTCTTTGGCATGGGAAGGGAGGCTTGGGAAAAGAAGGGGTTCGATAAAGCGTTTGGAAATTGGTTCTTTTATAAAAGCAATTAGGGTAAGGTTCACCCAAATTTGTTGCCTACTTCTAGCGTCAATTGATTTTTTAAGAATTTGGTAGCCAGTAATGGAGCTTTCGGCTTCGCCTGTAATTTGACTAATGGCCTTTAAAAGGCTGGGGCCATGGGCCGATTCGGAGGGGGTAAGTCGTACTTGTATTTCTTTTTGCATGGGTTAGGTTTTTATCCTAAAAAAATGCTGAATAAAAATACGGTAGATAAAGCAAGATGCTTAGTCTACCGTAATGGTATAATAAAGCTTATTAGAAGGGCAAATCGTCGCCAGACTCGTTGGTAGGTATGTCAAAATAGGTGCTTGTTTCAGTAGGGGCTGTACTGCCTCCTAAAGCCACTGCTTCCATACGCCAAGCGTCTAAATTGGTGATATAGTTGTCCTTACCCTCTTTATTCCACTTAGACCCCTTAATATTAAAGAGTACTTTTACGGTGTCTCCTAGGTTGAAGCGGTCGGGCATGGTGGTACGGTCCTGAACACATTGGAATTTAACGTAATTTGTTATTGTTTTACCGTTAATGTCATCGGTTTTTTCAACAACAAACTCCCTTGTTTTAAAGGTCTCTTTTCTCTGAATGATTTCGTATTTAGCAATTAATTTGCCGGTTAATTCGTAGCTCATAGTTATGATTATATAGGTAAAGGTAGTATTTAAAGGCCAAATCTAAATAACTGCAACTAAAACCAAATAAGTATTAGTTTTTAAGAAAAAAAATACTTTAAAAAATAAGTGGATAACTCTGCATTTTTAAGAAAAAGGATATATCTTGAACGCCTGATTAGGGGGTATGGAACAAGCGGTTTATAGGGTTTTGGGGACATGTAAAAAAAACCAAACAAAAAAGTTTTTTTTTCAACAATAAGTCGTCATATTCGCATTCCGGTTCACAATTCCTTAATCCAGGGTTGAAGATCAAAAAGTACCTTTTTTAAATTATACAAAGAGCAATAAGTAAGATGGCTAAGAGCGCAGATTTAATTTGGAGTAATTGCTTAAAAATTATTAAGGATATTGTCGAATGGCAACATTTTAAAACATGGTTTGAACCAATTCAACCAGTTGACTTAAAAGACAACGTTTTACTCATTCAAGTTCCCAGCCAATTTTTCTACGAATACATCGAGGAGCACTATGTTAACTTATTAGCTAAGACTTTAAAGCGTGAATTAGGAAAAGAAGCTAGACTAGAGTATCGTATCATGGTCGATAGCGGAAACAATAAGAAAGGTTCAATGGATGTTCCGGCTAGCGGCATGAAAACTTACAATAACAACGAGATGAACTTCCCGTTGGTGATTGACAACCCTGTGAAAAATCCTTTTGTGATTCCTGGGTTGAAGAAAATGCAAATTGACCCTCAATTAAACCATAATTATACATTTGAATCCTTTATAGAAGGGGATTGTAATAGGGTAGCGCGCCGTGCTGGTAAAACAGTAGCTGAAAAGCCAGGGGCTAATTCTTTTAATCCTTTGGTTATTTATGGAGGAGTGGGTTTAGGTAAAACACATTTAGCCCAAGCTATTGGAAATGATGTAAAACGCATTCATCCTAACAAAGTGGTTTTATATGTGAGCTCTGAAAAATTCATTAATCAGTTCCAGGATCATAGTCGCAATAATGCCATTAATGACTTTATTCATTTTTATCAATTAATAGATGTCTTAATTATAGATGATGTTCAGTTTTTTAACAGAGCTGAAAAATCTCAAGATGCCTTTTTTGCCATCTTCAACCATTTACACCAAAGCGGTAAGCAATTAGTTTTAACTTCTGATAAAGCCCCTAAGGATTTAGAAGGTTTACAAGAGCGTTTACTAAGTCGTTTCCGTTGGGGATTAAGTGCCGATATTCAAGTACCAGATTACGATACCCGTATTGAAATTTTGGAAAAGAAAATGAAGGCCGATGGTTTAGACATGCCAAAAGAAGTGGTGAAGTATGTGGCCTACAATATTAACACGAATGTGAGAGAGTTAGAAGGTGCTTTGATATCCTTACTAGCACAGTCTTCTTTGAATAAAAAAGAAATTGATGTTGAATTAGC
>CALDSE010000044.1 GCA_937911175.1 uncultured Sediminibacterium sp. | reverse complement strand
TTTGTACAACTGCGATTGTACTAGTGCGTTATAAAGTTGCACCACAATGGGTTGTTTTAGGTACGATTTTATTAGGCGCATTGTTATCTATTTGGCCAACTATATTTTAACATCCATATAGACTTGAATTGTTTATTTTTACAGCCATTCATGAAACAACCTAGCCTGTTATTTTTTTTATTGACCTGTGTTGCCTTTTCTTCCCTAAAGGCACAGAGGTATACTATTAGTGGCATAGTCTATGATATTTCTGGAAGAATGCCAATCGAAGCAGTGATGGTTTACACTAAATTCAGTAGCACACAGACTGACTCTTTGGGCAGGTATTTAATCACGCTTCAGCCAAAAGACTCTTTAACATTTTCTTTGTTTGGGAAAAGCACCCAAAAATTTGCACTAGATCAAATTGAGGATCAGAGTAATTTTAATATCATGATTCATGTGAATGGTTTTGATCTTCCAGAAGTGAGAGTGCGTAATAGTTATTACAGGTATGATTCCATTCAAAGTAGGATGGATTATGCCAAATACTTTAATTATAACCCCCCTGGATTAAAAATGAGTAACCAACAAAATATGTTTGGAAATGGAGGGATTACAATTGGCTTCGATGTCAATGAAATTATCAATATGTTTAGGTTCAAACGTAACCGAAACGCCCAATTTTTGCAAAATAGGTTAATATACCAGGAACAAGAAAAGTACATCAATTACCGCTTTACTAAGCGTTTTGTCCAAAAACTCACTAAATTAGATGGTCCAAGGCTGGATGTATTTATGGAATACTGCAAGCCATCCTATCCAACCCTAGCACTATTGAACGACCTGGAATTGGGCTATTTTATTCAACAGAAGTTTATCCAATTTAAACGAGGACGATAATTCAACCATTCATCTATTTTCTTTCCTAAAACATGGCATTTTAGCTATCTTTAAGCACTAAAATTAGACCAATTTGAGAAAGTTAAATTATGTTGCCTTCATCCTGATCTTAGGATTGTTTGCATGTAAAGAGAAAACAAAGCCAACAGATAAATTCAATGCAAATGCACCGGTATCTGTAGATATTGCGATTGCTGCAGCACAAATAGTGGATAAAGTAATTGAAGTAAATGGATCTGTGGTGGCAAGTGAATTTGTAGACATTCGTCCAGAATCCAATGGACGTATTGTTTTTTTACAAATCCCTGAAGGTAAAATGGTGACTGCAGGTACTGTGCTAGCCAAGTTAAATGATGCTGATTTACAAGCTCAAATGCAAAAAATTAAAGTGCAATTAGCATTAGCAAATATCAATGAACAAAGAAATTACAAATTACTTGAAGCTAAGGGGATCAATCAAAGTGATTACGATATTAGCTTACAGCAAGTAAACAGTTTGAAGGCGGACATCGCTTATACCCAGTCTTTAATTGACAAAACGGTCATTAAAGCGCCTTTTGCTGGTCAAATGGGATTGAAGCAAGTAAGTCTAGGGGCATACATCAGCACAGCATCTACCATTGTTACTTTGCAAAAAGTAGATCAACTGAAAGTAGACTTTACCTTACCAGAAATCTATCAAAATTATATCAAGGTTGGCAAGAATGTATCTATAGAAAGTATTGCTAATCCTGGCGTTAAAATGATTGCAACTATTGCTGCTATTGAGCCACAGATTATAGCTACTTCAAGAAATATTAAAGTGCGTGCTAATTTAAAAGGTAAGTTGTTACCAGGCGCTTATACAAAAGTGTTCCTTGGAGAGAATCAACAAAAGCCAAGTATTTTGGTTCCTACTAATATTATCATTCCTGATTCTAAAGTAAAACAACTTGTTGTTGTTAGAGAGGGCAAAGCAAAATTTATCAATGTGGAGACTGGATATCGAACTGCATCTGCTGTTGAAATTACAGCTGGAGTAAAAGTAGGAGATAGCCTAGTCGTTGCAGGGATGCTTTTTGTAAGGGACGGAAGTGATTTAAAAATTGGAAAGACATTACCACTTGCTGAGATCATCAAGTAGGCTCACAATTAATACATTATTTAGATGAATATATCGGAACTCTCGTTAAAACGTCCAGTCTTAGCCACTGTGATGAATATTGCGATTATCATTTTTGGTTTGGTAGGTTACTCTTTCTTGGCTTTAAGAGAATATCCTGCCATTGACCCACCTATCGTTTCAGTGCAAACATCTTATACAGGTGCGAACTCAGAAGTAATTCAAAGTCAAATTACAGAACCTTTAGAGAAAGCGATTAATGGTATCCCTGGTATCAGAACCATTAATTCTTCTAGTTCAGTGGGTAATTCAAATATCACCGTCGAGTTTAATTTAGGTGTGAATTTGGAAACTGCAGCAAATGATGTAAGAGACAAAGTATCACAGGCCGCAAGAAGTTTGCCCGAAGATATCAACAACCCTCCTGTGGTGTCAAAAGCAGACGCAAGTGGAGATTTTATTTTAATGCTTACTTTAAGAAGTAAAACCAAAGGGTTATTGGAATTAACTGAATATGCTGAAAATGTTTTGCAACAAAGGTTTCAGACGATTGATGAAGTGACGAGTGTGGGTGTTCGCGGGAAGCGTTTATCGATGCGTATTTTTCCAAATACGGATTTACTAAATGCATTTGGCATTGCGTTTAATGATATTCAAACAGCACTGAATAAAGAAAATGTAGAATTACCTGCTGGTCGTATTTATGGTAATAAATCAGAATTCATTATTCGTACATTAGGAAGATTGTCTACCGAGGCAGACTTTAGAAATATTATTATCAAACAAGACCCTAACGGCATTGTAAGATTAGGAGATATTGCAAAAGTGGAGCTTGGTCCAGAGCAAGAAGACCAAGGTACTTATTTTAACGGGGTGCCTGTGGTGATGTTAACCATCTCCCCTCAGCCGGGTGCCAATCAAATTAATATTGCAGATGAATTTTACAAAAGATTAGAAGAAGTCAAAGCACAAAATAAATCAGATATAGAATTTGCTATACCTATTGATAATACCAAAAATGTACGTCGAGCTTTGTCGGAAGTAAAAGAAACCATTTTAATTTCATTTACGCTGGTGGTATTGGTGATTTTCTTTTTCTTCAGAAATTGGTTGATTGCCATTAGACCCTTAATTGATATTCCCATTTCTCTGATAGCCACTTTCTTCATTATGTATTTGGCTGGTTTCTCTATTAATGTCTTGACTTTATTAGCCATTGTTTTAGCAACAGGACTTGTAGTGGATGATGGTATTGTGGTCACCGAAAATATTTTCAGAAAACTAGAAGAAGGGCTACCTATTAAAGAGGCTGCCAGAGAAGGCAGTAAGGAAATTTTCTTTGCAGTCGTATCTACTTCTATTACTTTAGCCGTTGTATTCTTACCTGTTATTTTCTTACAAGGTTTTGTAGGTTCCTTATTTAAAGAATTTGGTGTGGTGGTGGCAGGTGCTGTTTTAGTTTCAGCATTTGTATCCCTTACCATTACGCCAGTGTTGAATGTGTACCTAAATAGAAATGGCGGACAACATGGTAAATTTTATGAGCGTACGGAACCCTTTTTCAAAGGTATGGAACAAGGCTATAGAAATGGGCTTGCAAAATTTTTACAAATTAGATGGATGGCTTGGGTGATTGTAGGCATTTGTTTTGTGTTGATTTTATTAGTAGGAAAAAATATTCAAAGTGAGTTGGCCCCTATGGAAGATAAAGGCTCAGTTCGTTTTTCTATGACAGCAGCTGAAGGAACTAGTTATGAAGACTTAAGAACAGATTTATTGAAGGCTATTCGTCTTATGCAAGACTCTATACCTGAACAAGCATTTACTTGGGGTAGTGTCCCTTCATGGGGTGGCGGAAGTACTGGTGCATCTGGTAGATTAGGTATGGTGGATGTAAAAGAAAGAACAAGAACACAGACAGAAATTGCTGCTGATTTGAATAAAAAATTCAAACGTTTTAAAAATGTGCGTATTTTCTCTATAGAAGAACAAACCATTTCAGTGGGTATGATGTCTCGTGGTTCTTTGCCAGTGCAATTCATCATTCAAAACTTAGATTTCCAAAAAATTAGAAAAGTCATTCCTGAATTTTTAGAAGCAGCTAGAAAAGACAAGACCTTCCAAAATGTGGATGTAAATTTAAAATTCAATAAACCAGAATTAGATTTGACAATTGATCGTATGCGTGCCAAGGATCTTGGTTTATCTACAGCGGATGTATCACAAGCATTACAATCTGCATTTAGTGGCGCACGTTCTGCTTATTTTATTATGAACGATCGTCAATACGAAGTAATTACACAGGTGCCTAAATCGGATCGTAACACACCTACGGATATCAGTAAAATATATATCAGAAATAGTCGTGGCGAAAGTATTCCTATCTCAAGTGTGTTGACCATTGAGGAGAATAGTAATCCTCCAAATCTTTACCACTACAATCGTTTTAATTCTGCTACCATTTCTGCTTCTTTAGCAGACGGAAAAACAATTGGTGATGGAGTGAATGCGATGGATCGTATTGCCAAAGAGAAATTAGATGAAAGTTTCCAAACTGCTTTGAGTGGTCCTTCTAGAGACTTTAAAGAAAGTGCTTCCAATACTTCTTATGCTTTATTACTCGCATTGATTTTAATTTACTTAGTGCTTGCGGCTCAATTTGAAAGTTTCAAGGATCCTTTCATCATCATGATTACTGTACCACTAGCCATAGCTGGTGCTTTGATTTCACTATGGATGTTGGGTCAAACATTAAATATATTCTCGCAAATTGGTATCATTATGTTGATAGGCTTGGTGACTAAGAATGGTATTTTAATTGTGGAATTCGCTAATAAGAAAAGAGAAGCTGGTTTATCCATTAAGGATGCTGTTTTAGAAGCTGCAGCGCAACGTCTAAGACCCATTTTAATGACGAGTTTAGCCACAGCATTGGGTGCATTGCCAATTGCCATTAGCTTAGGTGCAGCTGCAACGAGCAGAAAACCTTTAGGTACAGTAATAGTAGGAGGTCTCATGTTCTCTTTAATCTTGACTTTATTTGTGATCCCTGCAGTGTATACTTATCTTTCTTCTAAGCATAAAAAAGTGATAGACTAATAAGTAAGCATGAAACGAAATAGCTTTTTGTGTTTTTTAATTTTATTAGCTGCTTGTTCAAGTAGTAATAATGAAAATAATAATATAAGCGACTGGGCCCCTAGTTTTCATAAGGTAGATATTGTCAATCCCATTTTAGTACCCGATACTAGCAGTATTTTTTTCTGCCCTTTACAAAACGATACCGTACAATGGGAAGCAAAAAATGTTTTAAATCCCACAGCACTTGTAAAGGATGGTAAAGTATATTTATTATACCGTGCACAAGACAGTGCCATGACTTCCCGCATAGGACTAGCCATTAGTGAAGACGGTATTCATTTTAAAAGAGAAACGCAACCTATATTTTTTCCGGCTAAAGATAGCTTTGCTATTTATGAAGGAAAGGGGGGTATTGAAGATCCAAGAATTGTAGAAATGCCAGGTGGTGGTTATATATTAACTTATACAGCCTACGATGGAAAAACAGCTCGATTATGTTTTGCCACTACAAAGGATCTAGTTCATTTTCAAAAACAAGGCCCTGTATTAGCCGATCCTAAATACATCAATACTTGGTCTAAGTCGGGTGCTATTGTTGCCGAAAGAGTAGGTGAAAAAATGATTGCTAAAAAAATTAATAATAAATACTGGATGTATTTTGGAGACACGGATTTATTTATGGCCTACTCCAGCGATTTATTGCATTGGGAAGTTTTGGAAAACGATGAAAGTAAAAAAATAGTATCGGTACTTACACCAAGGCCTGGTTATTTTGATAGTCGTTTGGTAGAGCCAGGTCCATTTGCTTTGTATACTTCAAAAGGTATTGTGCTTATTTATAATAGTAGTAATGCAGCCAATAACAACGACCCCTCTAGTCCCAAATTTACGTATGCAGCAGCGCAAGCTTTATTTGATACGGCTGCACCCTATAAACTTATCGACAGAGCTGCGAAGCCGTTTATTCAACCTGACAAACCTTACGAATTAAAAGGGGAAGTTAATAATGTATGTTTTGTAGAAGGCTTGGTCTATTATAAAAGGCAGTGGTATCTATACTATGGCACAGCCGATTCTAAGATTGCAGTGGCACTTGCTTCTGATCATTAATTGGCCCTAGTAAAACCTTAAATAATTTACGTACCTTAATTGTCCAAAACCTTACTATGTCAAATAATCGCTTTTTATCCTTAGATGTTTTCAGGGGAATGACCATTTGTTTGATGATCATTGTCAATACGCCAGGTGATGGTGCGCAAACTTTTGCGCCCTTTATGCATGCAAGCTGGCATGGTTTTACGCCCACTGATTTAGTATTTCCTTCTTTCTTATTTGCCATGGGAAATGCCATGAGTTTTGTTTTACCTAAATGGGATAAATTGAGTAGCCCTGTCTTTTTATTAAAAATAACAAAGCGAACAGCACTCATTTTTTTACTAGGCTTTTTAATGTACTGGTTCCCTTTTACAGGACCATTGAGTGATACAAGAATTTTAGGTGTCTTACAAAGAATTGCTTTATGTTATGGCTTTGCGGCTATCATTGCACATTATATGCATGAAAGAGTGATGATGATTTTATCAGGCGTTTTATTATTGGCTTATTGGTATATATCTATTCAGTTTGGGGCTGCTGGCGATCCTTTAAGTATTACGGGCAATGCAGGCATTAAATTTGATACTTGGTTAATGGGAGAAAGTCATATGTATCATGGGGAAGGTTTTCCCTTTGATCCGGAGGGTTGGTTGAGTACCCTGCCCTCAATTGTGAATGTATTAATTGGTTATAGAGTGGGAACCCTGGTGCAAGAAAAAGGAAAAACCTATGAAGGGCTTACCCATTTATTGATGTGGGGTGCTGGCTTTATGTTTTTAGCCTATATGTGGAATTATCAATTTCCTATTAATAAAAAATTATGGACTAGTTCCTTTGTGCTTTTAACGGTGGGCTTGGATATGATTATTCTGGCCACCATCATTTATAGAATAGAATTGCAGCATCAACATCAGTTTGCAAGCTTTTTTGAGGTTTTTGGCAAGAATCCGCTGGTCATCTACCTATTTTCAGAACTCTTATTTGTTAGTCTTAATTTGATACAAATAGACAATCAGACCTCTTTGCAGTGGATTTACACTAATAGTTTCGCTCATTTAGCACCCTATTGGTCCTCCTTTGCCTTTGCTTTTTCCTATATGCTCGTTTGCTGGCTATTGGGTTATATATTAAATAAATATAAGATATATATAAGGGTGTAAATCTTATTAGTACATTTTCCTCCATTTGTTTTTTTAGGAGCCTTAAACCTTGTACCTTTGCAGCCTCAAAACAGTACATGGAAATAAGAAACATCGCTATTATCGCCCACGTTGACCACGGTAAAACTACCTTGGTAGACAAAATCTTACACGCTACAAAAGTATTCAGAGACAACCAGGAGACTGGGGACTTAATTATGGATAGTAATGAGCTTGAACGTGAGAGGGGAATTACCATTTTAAGCAAGAACGCTTCAGTAACTTATAAGGACGTTAAAATTAACGTTATTGATACACCAGGTCACTCTGACTTTGGAGGTGAAGTAGAACGTGTATTAAAAATGGCAGATGGTGTTTGCTTATTAGTAGATGCTTTTGAAGGGCCCATGCCTCAAACTCGTTTCGTTTTACAAAAAGCTTTACAATTAAATTTAAAGCCCATTGTAATTATCAATAAAGTAGATAAAGAAAACTGTCGTCCGGATGAAGTGCATGATGCAGTATTTGAATTGTTTTTCAATTTAGATGCGACAGAGGATCAATTGAATTTCCCTACTTTTTATGGTAGTGGTAAGAATGGTTGGTTTAACGATAGCCTTACTCAATGTGAAGATATCTTCCCTTTAATGGATGGTATCTTGAAATTTGTTCCTGGTCCAGATGTAAAAGAAGGACATACTCAAATGCAAATTACTTCATTGGATTATTCTTCTTTCTTAGGACGTATTGCTATTGGTAAAGTAGAAAGAGGTACTATCAAAGAAGGACAAAATATTGTGCTTGTAAAAGCTGACGGAAGTTTAAAGAAAAATAAAGTAAAAGAATTATATGTGTTCGAAGGAATGGGTAAGCGTAAAGTAACAGAAGTAGTTTCTGGTGACTTATGTGCTGTGGTTGGGTTAGATGATTTCAGTATTGGTGATACCATTGCTGATCCAGAAAATCCGGAAGCATTACCTGTTATTAGTGTAGATGAACCAACGATGAGTATGACTTTTAGTATTAATAACTCTCCTTTCTTTGGTAAGGAAGGTAAGTTTGTAACTTCTCGACATATTCGTGATCGTTTAATGAAAGAGACGGAAAAGAATTTAGCATTGCGTGTGGAAGAAACAGATAGTGCGGATAGCTTCTTGGTATTTGGTCGTGGTATTTTACACTTAGGTGTACTAGTTGAAACAATGCGTCGTGAAGGATATGAATTAACAGTAGGTAATCCGCAGGTATTAGTAAAAGAAATTGATGGCCGCAAGCATGAGCCATTTGAGATATTAGTAGTAGATGTACCCGCTGATTACAGTGGTAAAGTGATTGACTTAGTCACTCAAAAGAAAGGCGAGATGTTAATCATGGAATCGAAAGGTACCATGCAACATTTAGAGTTTGATATTCCTTCTAGAGGATTAATTGGACTTCGTTCTCAAATGTTAACACAAACTGCAGGTGAAGCTGTTATGGCACACCGTTTCAATGAATACAAGCCTTGGAAAGGACCTATTCCTGGAAGAAGCAATGGTGTACTCGTAGCAAAAACTGCTGGTTTAACAACTGCATACTCTATTGATAAATTACAAGACAGAGGTCGTTTCTTTATTGAACCAGGTGAGGAAATTTATGCAGGTCAAGTATTGGCCGAGCATATTAAGCCAGGTGATTTAAATATCAACGCCGTGGAGATGAAAAAATTAACTAACCACCGTGCAAGCGGATCTGATGATAGCGTTCGTATTACCCCTAAGGTATTGTATACTTTAGAAGAGTGTATGGAGTACATTCAGTTTGATGAGTGTATTGAAGTAACACCGAAATCGGTAAGAATGCGTAAATCTATTTTAGATGAGAATAATAGAAGCAAGGCCACTAAGGCTGGGCAAAATTAATTGCTAATAAAAATCCTCTAATGATTTTATAAAAAAAGAGTCCTGAATTATCGGGACTCTTTTTTTATTTAGATAGGCTTATTCAATGCCTTCCACAAAACATCTTTTAATTCTACTAAGTTCTTTTGCGTGGCAGATGAAATAAAAATATGCGGAATTTTTTTAGGTAGTTCTTTAATAATGGCATCCGTTAATTCTTGGTCCAGTAAATCCGATTTAGAAATAGCGATGATAAATTCTTTTTGTAATAATTCAGGATTGAATTTTTCTAATTCATGTTTTAGAATTTCGAATTCTTTTTTATGATCATCTGAGTCAGCAGGAATTAAAAATAATAAAACAGCATTACGCTCAATATGCCTTAAGAAGCGGTGCCCTAGCCCTTTTCCTTCTGCAGCCCCTTCAATAATTCCTGGCAAATCGGCAATACAGAATGATAAATTATTTCTATATTCTACCATGCCTAATTGAGGCGTTAAGGTGGTAAATGCATAATTCGCAATTTTTGGTTTAGCTGCCGTAATCACAGAAAGCAGTGTCGACTTTCCTGCATTCGGAAAACCTACTAAACCCACATCGGCCAACACTTTTAATTCAATATTCTTCCAACCCTCAAAACCATCTTCACCTGGTTGTGCATATTCAGGAACTTGTTGGGTAGGTGTTGCAAAATTACTATTGCCCAGTCCACCACGCCCACCTTTCATGAGAATAATCTCTTGACCGTCTTTCAAAATTTCGCCTTCTACCTTACCCGTTTCTTCATCTCTAGCAATGGTACCTAGTGGCACTTCAATAATAATATCCTTACCATCCTTGCCCGTACATTTATTCTTTGATCCATTCTCGCCATCTTCTGCAATCACATTCTTATAATAGCGTAAGTGTAATAAGGTCCATAACTGCGCATTACCTCTTAAGATAATATGACCACCACGGCCTCCATCGCCTCCATCGGGTCCTCCTTTAGCTGTTAATTTATTGCGTAAAAAATGCTTACAACCTGCCCCTCCATGTCCACTATGGGCAAATATGCGGATGTAATCAATAAAATTGTTTCTTTCTGACACTGTGTAATTATGAATGGCAAAGTTAACTAAATCTTGCGGCTATAGCTAGATTATTATAGTCACCCACTCAATACAGTTTACTTATTGGATTTTAAACCATCAATTAAAATAGCCACCATATTTTGTTCTAATTCAGCAGCATTTATTTTTTTAGTAGACCTATGCCAACTTTCAATACCACTAACGGCATGTAAGAATATTAAAACAACAGTGGGGGCGTCAATAGCCTTAATTTCTTTGTTGCGAATGCCTTCTTCAATAATGGCTGCAATCCTTTTGCGGTATACTCTTCGTTGATTTTGATAATTCGATAAATAAGGGTCTGATAAATGTTTCCACTCTCTATCACTTACATATACTTCTTCGTAATGGTGAATCATTTCGCTAATATGAAAGCGTAATAATTTCTCCATTTTTTGCAGTGAACTTATTGGCTCAGATTCTATCTCGTCCATTTTCAACACAAATCTATTGGCTACATTAAAAACTAATTCGTGTAATAATTCACTCTTCGATTTTATATGGTTGTATAAGCTAGCGGCTTCTACACCCACTGCCTCCGCTAGGTCACGCATACTGGCTGCCTTATATCCTTTCTCTCTAAACAGGGTAGCTGCTTTACTTACGATTACATCTTTTCTAGACCCGTTTTTCTCTGTTTTTATTCTAGCCATGACCAAAAAATTTGAATGATTGTTAGTACAAAACTATAGATTTAATTCTTTAAAATGCTTTAATTTTTAAATAAACTGCCATTTTTGTTAGTTTTTTGATTATCAGGTACTTACTGCCTTGCTAGGTATAATTTGAGAAGGACAGAAAGATTTCACCTTATTAATCGTAGTTTCGCAGCTGAAAATTAAAAATAAAAACATGTCATTAGTAGTAGTAGGATCTATGGCCTTTGATGCCATTGAAACCCCTTTTGGAAAAAGCGATAGAATTATTGGAGGTGCCGCTACCTATATAGCTTGGTGTGCCTCTAACTTTACCACTGTTAAACAAATTTCAGTAGTGGGTGGAGACTTTCCGCAGTCTGAATTAGATGCCTTAGCGAAAAGAGGAGTTATCCTTGAAGGTGTGCAAATTAAAAAAGACGAGAAAACATTTTTCTGGAGTGGTAAATATCATTTAGATATGAATACCCGTGATACATTAGAAACGCAATTAAATGTATTAGAAAATTTTGAACCCGTTGTTCCAGATAGTTATCAGGATTGTGAAATTTTAATGTTAGGTAATTTAGTACCAGGTGTACAAAGTAGTGTGATTAAGCAAATGAAAAAGCGTCCAAAATTAATTGTAATGGACACTATGAATTTTTGGATGGAAATAATGATGGACGATTTATTACATACTATTTCTTTAGTAGATGTATTAATGGTGAATGATAGTGAAGCGCGTCAATTAAGTGGTGAGTATAGTTTGGTAAAGGCTGCGAAAAAAATTATGGCCATGGGTCCTAAATATTTAATTATTAAGAAGGGAGAACATGGAGCCTTATTGTTCCACGGAACGGAAGTGTTCTTTGCACCTGCCTTACCATTAGAAGAAGTATTCGATCCAACTGGTGCTGGAGATACTTTTGCAGGTGGCTTTGTAGCACATCTTGCAAAAACAAAAGACTATTCTTTCAATAATATGAAGTCGGCTATTATTCTAGGTAGTGCACTAGCAAGCTTCTGCGTGGAGAAATTTGGAACAGAAAGATTAACAGAGATTAGTCCTGCAGATATTAAAGAGCGCGTACAGTCTTTTGTTCAATTAGTGAATTTTGAAATTGAATTAGTATAATATGAAAGTTGCAGTGGTAGGTGCTACGGGTTTAGTAGGCACTAAAATGTTAGAAGTATTAGCGGAAAGAAATTTTCCTATAACTGAATTAATTCCTGTGGCATCGGCGCGCTCAAAGGGTAAGGAAGTCATTTATAAAGGGAAGGCTTATAAAGTAGTGACTATGGAAGAAGGCATTGCGGCAAAACCTGCAGTGGCTTTATTTTCAGCAGGGGGTAGTACTTCACTTGAGTGGGCACCTCAATTTGCAGCGGCCGGCATTCGTGTTATAGATAACTCTTCAGCCTGGAGAATGGACCCTACAAAAAAATTAGTCGTACCTGAAGTGAACGCTGCTGTATTAACTGCAGATGATTTAATTATTGCCAATCCTAATTGTTCTACTATTCAAATGGTGGTGGCATTACAACCTCTTCATGCAAAATATAAAATTAAAAGAGTGGTGGTAAGTACTTATCAAAGTGTAACAGGCACAGGTAAAAAAGCAGTAGACCAATTAATGGAAGAAAGAAAAGGCCTAAAAGTAGGTGCCGATGACATGGCCTATAAATATACCATTGACTTAAACGCCATTCCTCAAATTGATGTTTTTTTAGAGAATGGATATACCAAGGAAGAAATGAAGATGGTCAAAGAAACTTGCAAAATTATGCAAGACGATACTATTAAAGTAACCGCAACTACCGTGCGTATACCTGTAATGGGTGGACATAGTGAAAGTGTGAATGTAGAATTTGAAAATGAATTCGATTTAAAAGAGGTCATTGATATACTTGCTGCAGCGCCTGGTGTGGTGGTGCAACAAAATGATGCAGACCAATTTTATCCAATGCCTTTATGGGCCCATGAAAAAGACGATGTATTTGTTGGCCGTTTAAGAAGAGATGAAACTCAAGCGAAAACTTTGAATATGTGGATTGTAAGTGATAACCTTCGTAAGGGCGCTGCTACCAATGCCATTCAAATTGCTGAATACTTAGCTTCTAAAGGAATTATTTAGTTTTTATTAAGTAAAAAAATCAAATACAATTTTGATTCTGAACTTTGAGTCATAGCGTAAAGAAATATATAAATTCGAACGTTAAAAAAGTCTGCATGTTTGAGCACGCAGTGCGAGTTCAGACTTTTAGTTCGTATTTATATATTTTAGCGTAATGACGAGAGGGAAGAATAAAAAGTATTTGACTTTTTTATCACTTAATCAAATCAATAAAGTCTACTTCACTTATAATTTTGATGCTGGCTATTTTTTTAGCTTTCTCTAATTTGCTTCCTGCGTCTTCACCTACTACTAAGTAATTTAATTTACTACTTACGCCACCTAGTATATGGCCACCTCTTGATTCTACCATGGCTTCTGCTTCGGAGCGTTTTAATTGAGTGAGGGTACCTGTAAATAAAAAGTTAAGTCCTGCTAAATTACCATCCACTGCAGTATCATTGGTTTGAATCATATTCAAGCCCAAGCTTTCTAAACTTTGAATGAGTTCAATATTTTTAGGCTCATGGAAAAATTGGTAAATGCTGGTGGCTACTTTAATACCTACATCGTCAAAGCTTTGTAGTTGTTCTTCTGTGAAATCTTTTAAGTCTAATAGGTGTTGAATATGACTGGCAACGGTTTTAGCTGTGGTTTCACCTACAAAGCGAATACCTAATGCATAAATTAACCGGTATAAAGGTTGGCTTTTTGAAATCTCAATAGCGGCATTCAAATTATCAATACTTTTTTTACCAAAACCTTCTAAGCCCGTTATTTTACTAAAGTCAAGTTGGTAAAGTGAAGGGATATTAGTGAGTAAGCCTAGTTCATAAAACTTTCTAATGTTCGCTTCTCCGAAACTTTTAATATCCATTGCATCTTTACTTACAAAATGTATAATGCGTTCAATTATTTGTGCGGTACATAAAGGACTATTGCATCTCCAAACAGCTTCTGCTTCTTCTTTTTCTAATAAGGCATTACATACGGGGCACTGCGTAGGAAATTGAATAATTTTTTCTTTACCCGTTCTTAATTTTACAATGGATTGTACAATTTGTGGAATCACATCGCCAGCCCTTTCAATAATAACGGTATCACCTAGTCTTAAATCTTTTTCTTTAATGTATTCTTGATTGTGCATCGAAATACTAGATACGGTTACGCCCCCTAAAGCCACTGCTTTTAATTTAGCTACAGGCGTCACGGCGCCAGTTCTACCCACTTGAAATTCTACCGATTCTAAAATAGTGGTGGCCTGCCTTGCTTTAAATTTATACGCAATGGCCCATCTTGGATGGTGAGAAGTCATGCCTAATTTTTCTTGTAAAGCAAAATCGTTGACTTTAATAACGAGTCCATCAATTTCATATGGAAGTGAATCGCGCTGCGCTTCAAACTCAGCACAAAATGCAATGACCTTCTCTACCCCTTTTATAATTTTTCTTTCTTTTTGCGGCGACCTGAAACCCATATTCCAAAGTAATTCTAAAGAACCACTATGGCTACTTAATAAGGGGCTTAGTGTAGTTTTAGGGGCAGGTAAAAAATAACTGATATGATAAATGAAGGCATCTAAATTTCTAGCAGCTACTTCCTTTGGGTCCTTCATTCTTAAACTACCTGCAGCAGCATTGCGTGGATTAGCAAGCGTGGCAATTTGTTTTTCTTTTAATTTTTCATTAAAATCGGCGAATGATTTTTTACTCATTATCACCTCGCCTCTAATTTCCATTTGTTGAATTCCATTTTCAAGTAAAGGAATACTTAAAGGAATGGATCTAATTTGTTTTATATTATTGGTAATGTCTTCTCCTGCTACACCATCACCTCTAGTGCAGGCGCGCACTAATAAATTATTTTCGTAAAGTAGTGAAATACTGGCACCATCAAATTTGGGTTCCACACAATAAGTAATTTCATCAAGGCCAGCCCCTTCTTTTGCTTTACGATCAAAGTCAATTAAGTCTTCTGCATTATAACTATTTTCCAAACTTAACATAGGCACTAAATGTGCTACTGTCTCAAAAGAATTATTTAAACTATTACCTACCCTTTGACTAGGAGAGTCTTTTGAAATTAAAGATTCATTGGCCGATTCAATAGTTATTAATTGCTGATATAATTGGTCATATTCAAAATCGCTAATGAAGGGCTCGCTGGCAACATAATATTGGTACTCATGAAATTTAAGTAAATTTCTTAAGGGGGTTAATTCGATGGTATGGGGCTGCGCTAGGTAGGTCGCGGTAAGGGACTGAAAACTTTGTATTTGGGAGGTATTGTACATGCTGTAAAATGTCTGCTAAAATACAAATTGTTTTATTCTTTTATTTCGTATTTTGAGGATAAGAAATTTTTATTTCTTCTTTTGCTTATGCTTGAACATGATAAATCTGTCTCTATAGCCACTGCGGCCCATACCCATGAGGCGATAAGCTTGGTGGAATCTTATCCTGCAGTACCTCTAACGGTGGATTGTGTGATATTTGGTTTTGACAAACATGTACTCAAGGTTTTACTTATCAAGAGCGATTTGGCTCAATTTGCTGAGAAATACTCTTTATTAGGCGATAATGTTAAATCTAACGAGGATTTGGACGATGCCGCCCATCGCGTACTTTTAGAGAGAACAGGCATGAAAGATGTTTATCTTGAACAGGTGCATAGTTTTGGCAAGCCCCAAAGGCATCCAGGCGGCAGGGTGGTGACTACGGTATATGCCTCTTTATTAAATGTAAAACACCACGAATTATCTATCACAGACCATGAATTAAATTGGCATCAAATAGGACAATTGGGGGAGATGGCCTTTGACCATAAGGAAATATTAGATGTCTGTGTAAATTGGTTGCAAAAGAGAATTCAAGAACATCCATTGGCCTTTAACTTACTGCCTAAAAAGTTCTCCTTAAGACAGTTGCAAAATGTATACGAGGCTATCTTAAATTGTCAATTGGATCGTCGCAATTTTAGGAAAAAATTTGCTGCAATGGGCTATCTAATGGACACCAACGAAATGGAAGTAAATGTGACGCACCGCCCTGGTAAATTATATACTTTTGACTTTGAAGCGTATCAACAGCGCAAGAAAAATGGAATAGGTATTGATTTTTAAAAAATGCGATTGCTTGCCTATAATTTAATACCTTTATTCACTATTTAAACAGGTATTATTATGTTGTATTCAATGACGGGATATGGTCGCGCCGAAGCTACTTTTAAAGACAAGACCATTTTAGTGGAAGTGAAATCGCTTAACGGCAAACAATTTGATTTGCGTTTGAATATTCCCTTCATGTTAAAGCCTTATGAAGTAGAAATTAGAAATAAGTTAAATGAATCTTTATTAAGAGGAAGTGTAGAGTCTACTATAACCATTAAGTCTAATGGTATTTCTAAGCCGGTAACAGTCAATAAAGAATTAGCTAAATCCTACTACCAACCTATTGTGGAACTAGCCGATGAGTTAGGTATTCCTAAAGAAAATATTTTAAGTACTTTATTAAAAATGCCTGATGTAGTTTCTTCAAGTAGCGAAGTGTTGACTGAAGAAGAGTGGAAACAAATTCAAGATTTATTACAAGAAGCTATCAAGGCATTAATGCAACACCGTTTAGAAGAAGGCAAGTCGGTTGAAAAAGATTTATTAGAGCGTGTAGCAGCCATTGAAATGCATCAAGCAGCTATAGAAAAATTCGAACCCAATAGAAGAGTGAAGATAAAAGAAGGCTTGGTTAAATTATTGGAACAACATGTAGGTCCCGATAAATATGATAATAATAGATTAGAGCAAGAGCTCATTTATTATATAGAAAAAATAGATATTTCTGAGGAAAAAGTAAGGTTGAATAATCATTGTACTTATTTCAAAACAGTTTTAAAAGAAACAGAGGCATCTAAAGGCAAAAAACTTTCTTTTATTTTACAAGAAATGGGCAGAGAGATTAATACCACTGGCTCTAAGGCCAATGATATGGAAATGCAGAAGTCTGTGATTTTAATGAAAGATGAATTAGAAAAAGCCAAAGAACAAATATTAAACGTTTTATAAAATGGGTTTATTGAAAAATAAAATTGCTTTTATTTTACTAAGCATATTTTTTGTTTTGTCTGGATGTGAGACCAAGCAGCTTTTTGAACAAAGTACTATTTATCCTAATCATAACTGGCCTTCTAAACAAGCTACAAAGTATCAGTTTAATGTTACGGATACAGCGGCTACCTATAAAATATTTTTTGTCATCAGACACCACAACGCCTATCATTATAAAAATATTTGGCTAGACCTGATTATCAAAAGCCCTACGAATGCCATTACTAAACAAGTGCTTAATTTAAATTTAGCAGATGATGCAAAGGGTTGGTTAGGTACAGGAATGGATGATATTTATGATCAAAGAATTCCCATGACGGCAAGCCCTATTCGTTTAAATAAGGGAATCAATGAAATAAGTGTTCAACATACCATGAGAGAGGATCCCTTAGATAATATTTTATCTACAGGTATTAGAGTAGAAAAAGTTAAGCCATGAGTTGGAAAGGTATAAAAGTGAATAATTTAAAATTAGTAAGTCTTATTTATTGGGTCTTTCTGACTTACATGATTGCGGCCTTTATTTGGTGGTATGTATCCTTGGAAAAACAAAACAATGAAATTGCGGCTATTAAATTTCAATCCATACAAATAAATGACCCTTCCTTAAAAGCGAAAACCCACGCCATTCAAGATTTCCAACTAAGAAAGACAAAACAATTTATTGGAGAGGGGTTAACCATTCTAGTCTTATTCTTGTTGGGGGCTATTTATGTCTACCGCTCCTTAAAAAAACAATTGCGTTATGCCGACCAGCAGCAAAATTTTATGATGGCAGTTACCCATGAATTAAAAACACCTATTGCCATTTCGCATTTAAATATAGAGACACTTTTAAAAAGAGACTTAGATACTTCGCAACAATTAAAATTATTAGAAGCTACTTTAAAAGAAACAAAAAGACTAGATAGCTTAAGTACTAATATTTTATTGACGGCTCAATTAGATATGGGCCAGTACGAGGCCAATAAACAATTAGTGAATGTATCTGAACTGCTGAGACAAAATGTTAAATCTTTTCAAGAAAGGTATCCTTCTAGAATTTGTAATACCATGGTGGAAGACGCAATGGAAATACAAGGAGAGCCTTTATTAATTCAATTATTAATTAATAATTTAATTGACAATGCCAATAAGTATGCACCTGTAACCGAGCCTATTTATATTCATTTACAATCGCATCAAAATATGATACAGCTTATTGTCAAGGACCAAGGGCCTGGCATTGCAGCTATGGATAGAAATAAGGTATTTGAAAAATTTTACCGTGTAGGCGCTGAAACTACCAGAACCACAAAGGGCAGTGGATTAGGTCTTTACCTTTGTAAAAGAATTGCCGAATTTCATAACGCTACTATTCAATTAACGACCAACACACCTACTGGAAGTATATTCACGGTTACTTTTTTTATCTAAGCACATGAGAAAATTTGAAATTTTATTAGTAGAGGATGAAGAAAATTTACACGACGCCCTAAAATTAAATTTAGAGATGGAGGGCTATAGTGTGAGCTCTTCTTATGATGGGGCCCATGCCTTAAAACAAATACAATCGGCACATTTTGATTTAATTATTTTAGACATTATGCTTCCTAGTTTAGATGGTTTTGCTATTACAGAAACTGTGAGGCTTCATAATATAGAAACGCCCATTTTAATTTTAAGTGCTAAAAATACAAGTACCAATAGAGTACAAGGTTTAAAATTAGGAGCAGATGATTATTTGACCAAGCCCTTTAATTTAGAAGAATTATTATTACGCGTTGCTAAATTAATTCAGAAAACAAATACGGCTAAACAATTATTGGTGGTAGATGAGTATAGTTTTGCAGGGCATACACTCAATTTTAAATTACAAGAAGCCCTTAATAATAAAGGGGAGAAAATAACTTTAACAAAAAAAGAATCAATGCTGCTGCAACTGCTCATTGAAAATAAAAATACAGTGGTCACTAGAGAGCGCATTTTACAATCTGTATGGGGGTATCAAGTTTTTCCAACCACCCGAACCATTGACAACTTTATTCTAAGTTTTCGTAAATATTTCGAGCAAGATCCAAAATCGCCGGTTCATTTCATTTCTATTAGAGGCGTGGGCTATAAATTCCTAGATTAGTCGCTTTTGAATGCAATCTTTTGCTGCTTTTCTCGTTAATATTAGTAGTTAACATTAACGCATGTCATTGAATTCTATCTTAGATTATTTAGAACCTATTAATTTAGACCTTCTTTCCAAGGACGAAGGCTATCGGGATACCCAATTGGGTAAGCATATCAAGGCCAATGTAGGCAGCATGCCCGATATTAGCCAAGCCGATATGGTCCTAATAGGGGCAGGAGAATGTAGGGGTGGAGGCTATGCATTAAATGGACACGAGGCTGCCAATGCAGTAAGGGGGGCATTGTATTCTCTTTATTATTGGCATACCCAGGTTACTATTGTTGATGTAGGGAATGTGAAATTGGGCCAGTCTATTCAAGATAGTTATGCAGCCCTTAGAACGGTTATTTCAGAACTATTATTACAAAATAAGAAAGTGGTGATCATGGGAGGTTCTCATGATCTTAGTTTAGCGCAATACCATGCCTATACTTCCATACCCACTTTAGTGAATGCGGTGGTGGTGGATGCAAAGATTGACTTAGACCTTGAGGCCAGGCTTCCAGCCGATCATTTTTTAGAAGAACTTTTTACAGGGCTTCCGAATCATTTAAATCACTATGCACATATCGGATTCCAAAGTTATTTTATGCATCCGCATATGTTAGAGACCATCGATAAATTAAGATTTGATTGTTATCGTTTGGGTAAAGTAAGAGAAGATATTGAAGAAATGGAACCTGCTATTAGAGATAGTCATATGATGAGCTTTGATATTAGCGCCATTCAAAATGCACAGGCCCCTGCTAATTTAATTACGCCCAATGGTTTGAATGGAGAAGAGGCTTGTATTTTAATGCAGTATGCAGGTATGAGTTGGAAAACCAGCACCATCGGGCTATTTGGCTATCAGGCTGAATTAGATAATAATGGTTTAACGGCTATTCAAATGGCACAGATGATATGGTATGTAATAGATGGTATTCAGAAAGGAAAAAAAGAATCGCCCTTGTCGGATACAGAAAGGTTTAAAGAATTTCATATTGCTTTTTCAGATATAGAAACTAATTTTTTACAAAGTAAGACCACTGGAAGATGGTGGATGCAAACGCATAATAATCAATGGGCACCTTGTAGTTACAAAGATTATTTAGTAGCTTCCAATAACGAAATTCCAGAAAGATGGCTAAGAGCATTAGAAAGGGAATAAATTTTCCTACCCTATTTACATTATTTTTATTATTATCAACTGCTGCTTGTTCTGTACGTCAGGCACAGAAAACTTTATTAGCAGACCCTGCTTTAAAAGGAGCCCATGTAGGGGTAGCAGTTTATAATGCTTCTAAAGAAAAATGGGTAGACCGTCACTTAAGCGATTTATACTATACACCTGCAAGTAATACTAAAATTCTTTCTACATATTTAGGTATGCGCTTTTTAGGCGATTCCATACCTGGTTGGAAAATGGCAGAAAACAAAGACAGTATTTTTTTATTGCCCTTGGGTGATCCTAGTTTTTTACATCCCGATTTTAAGTATCAACCTATTGCCGATTTAATTCGCCAAACAAAAAAGCAAGTGGTGCTATGTTTCCCCGATAAGGCAGATGCCTTTGCGATGTATGGAAAAGGATGGTCCTGGGATGATTACCCCGAAGACTATCAACCAGAAAGAAATAGATTAAATATTTATGGCAATGTGCTTACTGTAACTAAATCAAAAAACGGGGTCAGTTTTCAGCCTAGTTTATTTACAAAAAATGAGCCAGCGCCTAAAGAGTATACGCAGTGGAGCAGGGCTAAACTAGAGAACCAATTTTTTGCCACGGGTAGAATTATTAAAGATACTTTACAACAGATTCCTTTTATTACCGATACCACTTACGCTTTAGCAAAAGCATTATTAGAAGATACATTGCATCCTGCTTTGCCTATTGCAATTCAAAAAGGCTGGCATCAAAATAACGGACATATTGTAAAAACAGTTCCTACCGATAGTTTATTAAAAATTATGATGCATAGAAGTGATAACTTTTTTGCAGAGCAAGTTTTTTTAATGGCAAGTGAACAAGTTTTAGGCACTATTAATGATGAAGCCTTGGTAGATACTATTTTAAAATCGGAGTTTAGTTTTTTCCCTCAACCCACTCAATGGGCTGATGGAAGCGGACTAAGTCGCTTTAATTTAAATACGCCTGAAAATTATGTGGCCTTATTGAAAAAAATGGAAAACGATTTTAGCTTAACGCGCATTAAAGGTGTTTTTGCACAAGGAGGTAAAACTTCTTTAGCTTCTTATTATAAAAATATTCCAGGAGAATTATATGCTAAAACAGGTACCCTAGGTAATCAAGTTGCGCTGAGTGGCTATATCATAACTAATAAAGGAACGCATTTATTATTTTCGGTACTAGTAGCCAATCATATTAGCCCTAGCAGTACTCCAGTAAGAAAAGCGGTGGAAGCTTATTTAACAAGTATAATGAAGTTGAACTAACTATTTACTAAACAGGCCATCTAAATAATCTTCTTTTAATTCAACATAGGTAGGGGCGCCAGAAGCGGTGATAGTGGGAATATCGCAGTCTGCCAAGGATTCTATCAAGGCATGCATTTCTTTATGACTTAGCGCCTGACCGGCTTTAATAGCCATTTGACGCGCCATGCAGCGAATCAGTTTTTCTCTTTTGCTAAATTTAATATCACCACTAAAATGCTTAAACTGTTCTAGTAGTAATTCAATCGCATTTTTCTCGTTGCCTGAAATAACATCTGCAGGTATACCTTGTATAATAAAACTATTTTGACCAAAGGGTTCAATTTCATATCCAATTAGGGCAAGGTCTTCGATAATATCTTCTAGCAAAATGGCATCACTCACACTTAGTTCTAATACCACAGGGAATAAACTTTTTTGAGTCGCATGAGGCTGTGCGCTTGCCTTTTGGAATTTTTCATACAAGACTCTCTCGTGCGCTAATTGTTGGTGAATAATTATTACGCCACTCTGCGAAGGGGCTAATATATAAGTTTGATGTAACTGAAGTAGGCTTGCTGTTTCTTCAATTTGTAGTGGATTGCCTTCTTTGTACAATCCCATGGAAGAGGCTTTTACTATATAGGATTCACCAGCTGTATCCAGCCCTTCATTTGAAGAGGGGATGTCTGTAAAAAAACTTTTCCAATCTTGTTTAGATGCATTTTCGCTTCTTGAAATTAAATGCGCTTGATTTTTTTTACTAAAGCCTTCATACAAAGACTGCTTAGTGGTATTATTATACTTTTCGTCGGTAAAAGGTTTTTGAATCGCATCTAATTGTTGAATATTGGCATCCAAAGAAAAATCCAATGAAGGGGCTACACTAAATTGTGCTAAAGCATGTCTAACGGCTGCTTGCACAAAGGCGTAAATTATTTTATCGTCTTCAAATTTTATTTCTTGCTTGGTAGGGTGCACGTTAATATCTACTTGTGCGGGATCTACATCAATATATAATAAATAACTAGGAAAATTTTCTTTAGCAATTAAACCTTCAAAGGCATTGGCAACCGCATGATGCAAGTAAGCACTTTTAATAAAACGGCGGTTTACAAAAAAGTACTGATCGCTTCTTGTTTTTTTAGCAGTATCAGGTTTACCTACAAAGCCTGTAATAGTTAAGTAGTCGGTTTTTTCACCCACTGTTACTAGTTTCGTTTGATAGGCATTGCCTAATACTTGAATGGCCCTTTGTTTAAAACTACCACCCTCCCAATGATATACATCTTGTCCATTACTAGATAAACTAAAATAAATTTCAGGAAAGGCGAGAGCCACTCTTGTAAATTCTTCAATGATATGTTTAAGCTCGGCGCTATTACTTTTTAAAAAATTTCTTCTAGCAGGTACATTGAAAAATAAATTTTTCATACTTATACTCGTACCTACTGGACAAGCTACAGCACTTGTATCTGTTACTTTACTGTTTTCAATTTCAACAGCGGTGCCCATTTCATCTTCAGCTCTTCTAGTTTTTAAACTTACTTGGGCCACTGCAGCAATAGAAGCCAAGGCTTCTCCACGAAAACCCATGGTTCTAATTTGAAATAAATCCTCGATGGTACTTATTTTACTAGTGGCATGACGGGCAAATGCATTTTGTGCATCGCTGGCATTCATACCCTTTCCATTATCAATGACTTGAATTAGGGCCTTGCCCGCATCGTTGACTAGTAATTTTATTTCGGTGGCACCGGCATCTACCGCATTTTCTAATAATTCCTTTACCGCGCTGGCAGGTCTTTGTATAACCTCACCTGCCGCTATTTGATTGGCTATGTGGTCTGGCAGTAAATGAATGGTATCGGGCAATTTTAGTCGCTTTTGAAGTGTGTAAAAGTAGTAAATTTGCCACTTAAAATATCATATAATGCCAAGAACAGCAGACATTCAAAAACTAAGCCATCAGTTTCTTCCTACCGATGCTGTTTTAACCAATTGGGAAGGCTTGGAGCCTTATTTTAAGACCTTATTAGCCCAAGATTTAGATTCGGTAGCCACCCTTGAAAAATGGCTTCAAAACCTAAGCGAACTAGAGGCTTTTATAAGTGAGGATGCTTGTTGGAGACAAATCAAAATGACTTGTGATACTACCGATAAATCTTTAGAAGAATCTTTCAATTTTTTCTGCATGGAGATTCAACCTAAAATGCAACCTTATGCAGATGCACTTAATAAAAAATTAATTGCCTGTCCTTATACAGCGCAGCTAAATCAATCTGCTTATTTTACTTATTTACGCTCGGTTAAAAAAAGTATCGAACTATTTAGAGAAGAAAATATTCCTATTCAAGCGGAGTTAAGTGTACTACAACAACAATATGGAACCATTGCAGGAAAAATGACCATTCAATTTAAGGAGCAAGAATATACATTACAACAAGCAGCTCAGTTTTTAGAAAGTCCAGATAGAGCTATTAGAGAAGAAGTCTATCTTAAAATACAAGAGCGTCGTTTGCAAGATCAAACCAGCATGCATGATTTATTTTCTAGCTTAATTCAAAAAAGAAATCAGGTAGCAATTAATGCAGGCTTTGCCAATTATAGAGATTATAAATTTCAAGAGTTAGGAAGATTTGATTATGCTAAAGAAGATTGCTATCAATTTCATGAAGCCATTAAATTACACGTGCTTCCACTGATTGATAAAATTTATGCACGCAAAAAAAAGAAATTAGGACTTACTACTTTAAAGCCCTGGGATACTGAAGCAGAGCCGGCTGGCATAGCTCCTTTAAAACCATTTACAGATGGCAAAGATTTATACAATAAATCGGTGGCTTGTTTTGAAAAATTGAATCCATTTTTTGCAGACTGCTTACGCAAGATGGATGAGCTTAAACATTTTGATTTAGAAAGTAGAAAAGGAAAAGCCCCGGGTGGATATAATTGTCCCTTGGCAGAATCGGGGGCGCCATTTATTTTTATGAATGCAGCTGGTCAAATGAGTGATGTGACTACCATGGTGCATGAAGGCGGCCATGCCATACATTCATTTTTAGCGCATCCTCTTTCATTAAGCGCCTTTAAAGAATATCCCATGGAAATGGCTGAAGTAGCAAGTATGTCAATGGAATTATTTACCATGAATCATTGGCAAAGCTTTTTTGATAACGTAGAAGATTTAAATAGAGCCAAAGAACATCAGTTAGAAAGAACTATTACCATATTTCCTTGGATTGCTATTATTGATAAGTTTCAACACTGGGTATATGAAAATCCTATGCATACTATAGAAGAGCGCACGGCTTCTTGGAAAAATATTGTAGCAGAATTTTCAACAGACAGTATTGACTATTCAGGTTTAGACATGTATAGAGCTATTGGGTGGCAAAGACAACTACATTTATTTGAAGTGCCTTTTTATTATATAGAATATGGTATTGCGCAATTAGGTGCCATTGGTATGTGGATGCAGTATCAAAAAAATCCAACGCAGGCTTTAGAGAATTATATGAATGCCTTAAGTTTAGGTGGCACAAAAACCTTACCTGAATTATATAAAACAGCAGGCATTGAATTTAATTTCTCACCCGATTATGTAAAAAACTTGATGGATTTTACAAATCAGGAATTAGAAAAATTATACGCCTAATTAATTTGCGGATGGATTAGTTGGTCCGTTGTTAGGTCTTGGTCCGTTATTAGGTCTTGGTCCGTTATTAGGTCTTGGTCCGTTGTTTGGTCTTGGTCCGTTATTAGGTCTATTGTTTGGTCCGTTGTTTGGACGATCGTTTCTTTGTTGAGGACCATTGTTAGGTCTATTATTTGGTCCGTTATTAGGACGGTTATCGTTTCTTTGTTGGTCTCTTCTTCTGCGATCATTCTTTTCTAACGAACGTAAACTTATCTGACCTACTAATTCTACAAATTCTGGTTCTACCTCTTTATTTTTTCCGGTAATTTCTACTGCTTGTAATTCCTCTACTGCAATACCTTGCTTATTTAATTTTTTAATTTCAATAACACGATCAATGGTTAAAGGGTAATGCTTGGTATTATTTGGAAGGGTATACCACATTAAATTTTTGAAAATATCTTTCTTAATTAAAAAGGCCTGACCCATCACTGTTTGAAGTGTATCTGCATAATCAGGAAAACCTTGTAAGGCATCTAAATAAGTATCTAATTCAAAATTTAAACAACATTTTAATCTACCACATTGACCACTCAACTTCGTTTGGTTGATCGATAAATTTTGATAACGCGCAGCAGTTGTGTTCACGCTTTTGAAATCGTGTAACCAAGTACTACAACAAAGCTCTCTTCCACAACTTCCAATACCGCCTACTTTAGCGGCTTCTTGTCTAATACCTATTTGACGCATTTCCACTTTTACTTTAAACTCACCAGCAAAAGTTCTTATTAATTCTCTGAAGTCAATTCTATCATCAGCTGTATAAAAGAAAGTTCCTTTCTTGCCATCGGCCTGTAGTTCCACTTCACTTAATTTCATTTCCAATCGAAGGTCTCTGGCAGCGGCACGACTACGAGACAACATAGCGGCTTCTCTACTTTTACTAATATGATAAGTTTCTAAATCTCTTTCGTTACTAGATCTTAAAATCTTTTTCATCTCAGGACTAAATTCATCGGTCCCTCTTTTCTTTAATTGTATACGCACTAATTCACCAGTCAAGGCAATTTCCCCTAGGTCAAAACCATTGACGCCCTCTACGGTAACGTAGTCGCCTTTTTCAAAATGTTGTGCGGTGGTGTTTCTAAAGAATTCTTTTCTACTGCCTTGCTTGAAGCTAACTTCTACTACTTTGCATTGTGTAGCGGCATCGTCGATAGGCAAATCGCGTAACCAATCATGGACATTCAGTCTATTACAACCTCCTGTACTACAGCCTCCATTACTTTTACACCCGTTTGGTGTTCCTGTTCCACAAGATCCACATCCCATATTATGTAAGTTCTACTGTTAATGAATATAAATACCTTGCCTTGCTTCTTTTCTCTGGTTCTATCGCTTACTTGCTAGGCTTCTGTCAAAATTAAGGTTTTGTTCTGAATGATATGATAGAACTTGATGCCCAAGGCCATAAATAGCATTTTTGGGTTGGCATTTCTCTCAATATAATAGGTGGCCTTGTCAATTTCTTGAATAATGGCCTCCATTTGGCCTACACTCGCTATCTTATTGATTCTTAAGGCGAAATCCTTTAAATCGGGGTCTAATGGCAGGTCGGTGCCCAGTATTTTTAAACGAATACTTTGCTCCAGTAAATGGTTAAAATACTTCAAAAACTGCTTCTGCGGCTCCCTGCCCATTTTGCTGGTCTCGTCTACCCATTTCACCTGTGCCACTGGCCCATTTTTCAAAATAGCGTTTAACCATTCTCTTATTTGGCTGAGGTAGTCGGCATCGCTATGTTGTAATAAATGAAGGGCTTCTCTATAATTACCATCCGACATGGAAGCAATCTGTGCTGCTTTTTCTTTTTCAATTTGCCCCTTGCTAATTAAAGCGGCTTCAATTTCATTACTTGCTAATCGAGGCACTTTAATAAATTGACATCTGCTTAAAATAGTAGGTAAAATATTTTCTTCACTGGCAGCTACTAAAATAATAATGGTATTGTCTGGGGGTTCTTCAATTAATTTTAAAAGTTTATTTCCTTCCTTGCCTAAGTATTCGGGCATCCACATCACAAGTACTTTATAAGCACTTTCAAAACTTTTAAAAGATAATTTCTTAATCACTTCTGCGCACTCATCTGCGCTAATATTACCTTGTTTATTTTCGGCTTTAATAAATTGTAACCAATCAAAAACATTTCCATAAGGATAGCCCACAATAAACTCTCTCCACTCTTCAATATAATTGGCACTTAAATTTTTTTGTCCTGGCTTTTCTGTAATGGAGGGAAATGAAAAATGTAAATCGGGGTGCATTAACTTACTGGCTCTATGATAAGCGGGTAAATTTTCTATTTGATCCGGTGTGTAGAAAGTATCTTCTTTAACTGCTGTAGTAGTGGATCCAAATAAATCGCCCGCCGCATTTTCATTGGTAGCAGGAAGACTTACAATGTATTGTGCAAAAGCAATGGCTAAAGGCAGGGTCCCAGCGCCTTCTGGGCCTGCAAATAATAAAGCATGGCTTAGTCTTTTTTGTTCTACTAAGTGAACTAATTGCTTTTTTAATGCCTCCTGACCTATGACTTCGCTGAATAACATGCAACGAAGATAACGGATAGTTTATAAAAGCCGACTAAAAAACAGCCCTAGAGATTTATTTCAAATAAGACAAAATTGACTCGCTATCTGGCTTGACATTGCTTGGAAAATAAGCCATCATTTTGCCATTCTCATCAATTAAAAACTTATTAAAATTCCAGGAAATGCTAGCATCTAAAATTCCATTTTTAGACTTCTGTGTAAGCCATTGGTAAATGGGTGCAGCATTGCTTCCCTTCACATCAATTTTATCAGCTAAAGGAAAACTAACACCATAATTTTTTTTACAAAAATCTGCAATCTCTTCATTAGTTCCTGCTTCTTGTCCGCCGAATTGGTTGCAAGGAAATCCTATAATTACTAATTTATCTTTATACTGCTCATATACTTTTTCCAGTCCTTCGTATTGAGGTGTATAGCCACATTTTGAGGCAGTATTTACAATTAATATTTTTTTGCCTTTGAAGCTGGCTAGGTTTAAGTTTTTACCATCAATACTTTTTACGGTAAAACTATGTATGCTTTGTGCGTTTGTAGTGAGTACGGTGGCCATAAGTAAAATGCTTAATAATGTTTTCATAGGAAATTATATTTTTTGATTTCGTTTTAATATTGAACAATAAATATAACAAAATTATTTAGAAAAAGTTGATTAGATCGTATAAGCGGCAGCCACCACGCTAATGGAATGTGGCCTAGCCTCGTTTAATATATACTTACAAAAAGATTCAATGGTGGCGCCCGTGGTAATGACATCATCCACCACTAAGACATTTTTTTCAGCTATTTGCGATCGGTCAATGATAGCATAGCTTTGAGGGCTAAGTTGGGTTCTTTGAATTCTATCCTTACTGGTTTGACTGATAGCATTTTTATGCTTCAACAGTAAGGGAAGAATTTGAATATGTGGAAGTTTTTCTTGAATGCCTTCACAAATCACCAGGGCTTGGTTATATCCTCTTGCTCTTTGTTTCTTTTTAGATAAGGGAATGGGAATCATACAATCGATATTTTTAAATCTTTGGCTATGGAGCATATCCCTCCCAATGATATTCCCCAGTAGCCTACCTGCTTTTTTTTGATTTTTATATTTTAAAGCAAAAACCAAAGACTGCACAATACTATCCTTGGTAAAAAATAAACTGGCGCCCGCTTCATGCAAGGGTACTCTTCCCCAAAATATTTTTTCAATGGTATTTTTTTCAATGGAAAAAAAATGAGTGTAGGGTAAATTTTTTTCACAGGCTATGCATAAAATATTTTCTGCTTGAAGCTCTTCGCTACCACAATGTATACAAATATGCGGGTAGAATAAATGTAAAAATCCTACGCTGTATGCTTGAAGACGATTAATAAAGGGTCTAATGAATGTATGCTTAGGCATTGAAGAAGAGCTTATAGGCTTCTTCTACTGTTTCAACTGCCACCACACTAATGCCTAATTTTTTAGTATCAATTCCTTTTTGATTAAAGCTTGAAATAATAATTTTTTCAAAGCCTAATTTTTCTGCCTCTGCAATTCTTTGTTGAATTCTATTGACTGCTCTAATTTCTCCATTCAATCCAACTTCACCTGCAAAGCAAATGCCTTGTGGAAGGGGTAGGTCTTCGAAAGAAGAAAGTAAGGCAAGTATAATGGCCAAGTCCATAGAAGGATCCTCTATTTTTAAACCACCTGCAATATTTACAAAAACATCTTTCATGCCAAAAGCAAAGCCACCTCTTTTTTCTAAGACAGCTAATAAAAGTTGTAATCTTCTTAAATCAAAACCAGTAACAGTTCTTTGCGGTGTGCCATAAACGCTTTGTGTAACTAAGGCTTGTACTTCTATTAATAAAGGACGCATGCCTTCCATAGAAGCAGCAATGGTGCTACCGCTTAAAGCATCATTTCTTTGAGCTATTAAAAAAGCAGAAGGGTTGGTCACTACTTTCATGCCCTCACTAGTCATTTCATAAATACCTAATTCACTCGTACCACCGAATCTATTTTTTAAAGTGCGTAACATTCTATAGGCGTAATGTCTGTCTCCTTCAAATTGCAATACGGTATCCACCATATGCTCTAATATTTTTGGTCCTGCAATGGTTCCTTCTTTGGTAATATGTCCAATTAAAAAAACGGGTGTGCCTGTTTCTTTAGCAAAGCGTTGAAACTCTGCAGCAGTTTGTTTTATTTGAGAGACGCTGCCGGCAGCCGCTTCAATGACATTGGATTCCAATGTTTGAATAGAATCGACAATGACCACCGTTGGTTTTAATTTTTTGATGGCTTTAAATATAGCCGCTGTATGTGTTTCAGTTAATAAAAAGAATTGATCGTTTTTAATATTTAATCTATCG
>CALDSE010000043.1 GCA_937911175.1 uncultured Sediminibacterium sp. | reverse complement strand
GTTTCTTCGTCAGGTACTTTACCTATATCATGTAATAGACCTGCTCTTTTCGCCAATTTTGGATTTAATCCTAGTTCAGCTGCCATGATACCACATAAATTAGCGGTCTCACGAGAGTGCATTAATAAGTTTTGTCCGTAAGAAGAACGGAAACGCATCTTACCAATAATTCTGATCAACTCTTTATGTAATCCATGAATACCTAATTCAATAACGGTACGCTCTCCAATTTCTGCAATTTGATCTTCTAATTGACGACGTGTTTTTTCTACCACTTCTTCAATACGGGCAGGATGTATACGACCATCTGTTACTAAACGTTGTAAACTTAAACGGGCAATCTCACGACGCAGTGGATCAAATGAAGAAAGTAAAATTGCTTCTGGTGTGTCATCTACAATTAAATCTACTCCCGTAGCTGCTTCAATGGCACGAATATTACGACCCTCTCTTCCAATAATTTGACCTTTCATTTCATCCGACTCCAAATTAAATACAGTCACTGTATTTTCAATAGCTACTTCTGCAGCCGTTCTTTGAATAGATTGAATAATAATTTTTCTAGCTTCTTTGTTAGCCTTTTGCTTTGCGTCTTCAATTATTTCTTGTTGTAAAACAAGGGCCTGTGTTTGTGCCTCATGCTTTAAACTTTCAATTAATTGCTGCTTAGCATCTTCTGCACTTAGGTTAGCTATTTTTTCTAATCTACGGACATGCTCTTCTTGGTTTTTATCTAATTCAGCGCGCTTTACATTGATTAAGTCAATCTCACGATTTAATTTTTCTTTAATGACATCATTGTCTTTGACTTGTTTGTCAAGAGAGACTTCTTTTTGATTAATCGTAAGTTCTTTTTGCTTAATTCTATTTTCCGCCTCACCTATTTTTTTGTTTTTCTCTAATAAGTCACGATCGTATTCGGACTTTAATTGCACGAAACGCTCCTTCGCTTCCAATTGCTTTTCTTTTTTAATCGTCTCCGCTCTTAATTCGGTTTCTTTTAAAATATTAGCAGCTTGTGCTTCGGCTTCTTCAACTTGTTTTTTGGTATTGCGGGCAAATACAATTTTGCCTACGAGTAAGCCCCCGAGTAGGGAAGCGCCTCCAATGATGACGAATAATATGTTCTGGTCCATTGTTTAAATCTTGTTGTTTGTAAATAATGCATACTCCCCTTTTTCGTTGTTAATGAGGTTAAAACTTCATGGTGAATGAGGTTAAAACATTAATTCTATATTATTTATAAATCATTGATAGTCACCTATAGCAAGCTTCATTTCTTCTTTAACTCTAGGATGACGTATTTAGATTATTCATAATGCGTCAAAGGTTCCGCTACGAAGATAATCAAATAATGGAAAGAATGGAGTCGAAGGGGGCAAATTATGTGGCCTAAAGCGCCTTTTCAATAGAACTACTAAGCGCATCAATCTGATTTTGAATGTCTTCTAGCTCATAAAGGTTCTGGCCCGTCTGCTGCTGCTCGGTGGTGAACCAAAGTAAAACCATAGATATATAATCCTGCATATCCTTGCCCGCATAGGCATTTTTAAATTCTACCATTTTTTGGTTAATGAGGGCTGCTGTTTTACGAACCGCCTCCTCATCCTTGGCAGCAAGTTTAATACGGTAGGACCTATCGGCAATAGTAATATTTACAGGGATTAAATTAGCTTCTTGGTTGTCTGCGTTAGCTTGATTTTCTGACATACATTAAGGGTTCAAATTTTTAATGGCAGTATCTATTTCTTTAATATAGTGGTCTACTTTTTTAATGAGGGCTTCTTTATCGGTGGGTTGCATACTGGCCGTATTCACCATAGCAGCTGCTATTTTAGATTTCCCCTGCTGTACTTCATCCATTAATTCCTTTACATGGTTTTGCTCCTTGTTCAAGCTTGCCTTTAACTGCATATTCTCCTTTTCCATTAATGCAGCACGCTTTAATAAGAGTTGAATTTTCTCTTGTAAATTAGTTAATGAACTAGCAATATCCACCATACTTTTATTTTGATTTACTGAAAATAATTATTTTCTAATTTCTGCTTGCAAATTGTTTTCAAATTCTTTAACCAATTTTTTCATCATCGTATCTATCTCTATATCGGTCAATGTTTTATCTGCAGCATTGAAGACAAAATTAATGGCCACCGATTTTTTCTGATCACCCAATTTTTCACTTTCAAAAATATCAAAAACACTGGTTTGCTGAAGCGCTGTTAATTTAACAGCTGCAATACTTTGTTCAATGGCTGCATAGGCTGTAGCTGTTGGAAGTACTAGTGCAATATCACGCTCCACTGAAGGATATTTAGAAACCTCCTGGTAAACTACTTGCTGGCTTTGGTACAAAGCAAGTAAATTGGCTAAATCGAATTGAATGTATAAAACCGATTGCTTAATGCCAAATGCTTGTAACTTTTTAGTACCAATAATTTCTACACTACAAACGGTTTTTTTATCAACCGTATAATTAACTTGCCCTGGGTCTGCGCTTTTCCACTGTCCATTCGGAAGTCCTAATAATTTAAATAAAGCAGTGGCCAATCCCTTGGCTACAAAGAAATCCGCAGGCTGGGCCTTGGTTCTCCATCCGTCTGCATTTTGTTTGCCTGAAATATAAATGGCCAATTGCTCCGATTCATAATATTTACCATTGCCCGACTTGCCATATACTTTTCCCATTTCAAAAAAGGAAATAGAAGTATTTTTTCTATTAATATTATAAGCAATGGTTTCCAATCCTGTCTCTAACATAGAGGGGCGCATTAAATCTAATTCCGCCGTTAAATTATTCAACATTTTTACAGAACGCGCAATCACTTCTTCAGAAAAATAAGCACTATTGGTAATAGAGTTAGTCAAGATTTCAGTATAACCACGACCCACTAAATATTGTGCAATTTTATCTTTAAACTTTTCTTTTTTCTCTAGTGGATCAATGGCAGGGCTCATGGTAATCACACTAGGAATAGCAATATTGTCAAGGCCATCAATTCTTAATACTTCTTCCACGATATCGGCAGCAATACTAATATCTGGTTTATGATAAGGCACGGCTAATTCCAAACCTTCTGCTGTTTCATTTAAAATTTCAAAACCTAAACTACTAAGAATGGTTTTTACTTTATCTGTTGGATACAGTTTACCACTTAATTTTTTTAAATAAGCGAAGCTTATGTTCACTTTAGTTTTAGGGGCTGGTGCAGGATACACATCTATGACTTCACTACATTTTCCACCTGCTAATTCTTGAATTAATTGAGCAGCGTGTTCTAAGACATGCACAGTGCCATCAATGGCCACGCCTTTTTCAAAACGAGAAGCTGCATCAGTTCTTAAACCATGGTGCACCGATGTTTTTCTGATATGTACATTTTCAAATAATGCACTTTCTAAAAATAAATTCGTGGTACTTGCTTTTACCCCAGAACTGAGTCCTCCAAACACACCTGCAATACATAAAGGCTTCTGTGTATCGCTAATCATTAGATCATTGGCTGTTAAGGTTCTCTCTACGCCATCGAGTGTTGTGAACTTTGTGCCAGCTGCATATTTTTTTACTAGAATCGTTTTATCTTTTATCTCCGCTGCATCAAATGCATGCAGGGGTTGCCCTGTTTCATGCAAAATATAATTGGTAATGTCTACAATATTATTAATGCTACGCACACCAATAGCTTGTAATTTATTTTTTAACCAAGTGGGGGACGGCATTACTGTTACGCCTTCAATGACTATACCAGAATATCTTTTACAACCTGCATTATCTTCAATACTTACTTTAAAAGGTGTTACCGATTTATCTTTACTGGCCTGCTTTTTAAAAGGGCTAATAGCTGCTACCGGTGATTCATGATAAGATAAATAAGCACAAACATCTTTAGCTACTCCATAATGACTCATGGCATCCATTCTATTGGGCGTAAGACCAATTTCATAAATCCAATCTTCATAAGATGCATAAATAGTTGAAACCAGCGTACCTGCTTTTATATTGGCATCTAAAACAATAATTCCTCCATGGTCATCGCTTAAACCAATTTCATCTTCTGCACAAATCATTCCTTCACTTTGCTCTCCTCTAATTTTAGCAAGCTTCATGGTAATGGGCTCACCTGCTTTTGGATATATAGTCGTTCCAATAGTAGCCACTACTACTTTTTGTCCTTGGGCCACATTGGTTGCGCCACAAACAATGTTTAAGGGTTGGTCCTTACCAATATTTACCTTAGTTAAATTTAATTTATCTGCACCCGGATGTTTTACGACTTCTAAAACCTCTCCCACCACTAAACCAGCAAGGCCTCCTTTGAAATTTTCATATTTTTCTAATGACTCCACCTCAAGCCCAATAGAAGTTAAAATAATGGATAACTTTTCAGGACTCACCTCATGCGGTAAATATTCACTCAGCCAGCGATAACTAATCGTCATAGAACAATTTTATAGTATAGCTTCAAAAATACTAATTTTTAAGTGCTTTTAGTTAAAAACTAGGTGCAAAACCCGTTAATAACCCCCTTTTTTTGTGGATTTCAGATGGCGAAGACCTGTGTACAACCCTATTGCAAAACTAAATTTCTTGAAGTCCTAATTTGGTTTGATTTTCGCAGTAAGAAAATTGGTCAATCACTATGTCTATCCCTAGTATAAATACAAACAGAACAAAGAAGAAGAATAGCAATATAGATATTAGTTCTATGATGTATGGAAAAATTCCACCACAAGCAAGAGAATTAGAAGAAGCAGTGCTCGGTGCGATACTCTTAGACAAAAGTGCATTCGATACCATTAGTGAAATTTTAAAGCCAGAATGTTTTTATGTAGAAGCACATCAACTTATTTTTAGTGCTATGCAGGGCTTGCAACAAAAGAACATGCCTATTGATATGCTCACCATGGTGGAAGAATTAAAAATGCGTGAGCAGTTAGATATTATTGGTGGCGCTTATTATGTTTCTAAATTAACCAATGTCGTTGTTTCTACTGCGAATATTGAAGCGCATGGTAGAATTGTTTTACAAAAATTTATTCAAAGAGAATTAATAAGAATTAGTGGCGAAGTGATTGCGAACGCTTATGAAGATAGCACCGATGTTTTTGATTTACTAGATGATAGTGAAACCAAAATGTTTAATATCACCAACAACTACTTGAAGAAAAACTTCGTGGATATTGGAGACGCCTTAGCACATGCCGTTACACGTATCGATCAATTAAGAACGAAGAAAGATGAGATATCGGGTGTGCCTAGTGGATTCACTTCTCTTGATAGAATTACTTACGGATGGCAACCGACGGATTTAATTATTTTAGCAGCACGTCCTTCTGTGGGTAAAACCGCTTTCGCTTTAAACCTAGCGCGTAATGCAGCATTACATCCTACTAAACCACAGGCCGTTGGATTTTTTAGTTTAGAGATGAGCGCTTCTCAATTAGTACAACGTATTTTAAGCGCGGAGAGTGAAATTAAAATGGAAAAAATTTCAAGAGGTAAATTGGAAGAGTACGAATACCAACAATTACATAGTAAGGGTATAAAAAAATTAGAGCAAGCACCTATTTATATTGATGATACAGCGGCTTTAAATATTTTTGAATTTAGAGCAAAGGCAAGAAGACTAGTGAATAAACACCAAGTTAAAATGATCATCATTGACTACTTACAATTAATGAGTGGATCAGGTGATAGAAATTCGAATCGTGAACAAGAAATTAGTAATATCTCAAGAAGTTTAAAAGCCTTAGCGAAGGAATTAAATATTCCTATCATTGCACTTTCTCAATTAAGTCGTGCGGTAGAAACTAGAAAAGAAAGCAAGATGCCTCAGTTGAGTGATTTACGTGAATCGGGCGCCATTGAGCAAGATGCGGATATGGTTATGTTTATTTATCGTCCTGAATACTATGAGGTAATGAGTAATGAAATGGGAGAAAGCACACAAGGGGAAACACATATTAGAATTGCGAAGCATAGAAATGGTCGATTAGATTTAATTAAACTAAGGGCCAATTTAGATATTCAAAGATTTGAAGAATGGGAAGGCGATGCAGGTATTCCAGGACTAGCAAGTAACTACAAACCTTTGCAACCTAGTTTAAATAGTGGCGGCACACCAGATGGCGGTAAGTTCTTTATTCAAGGAAGCAAAATGAATGAAGGAGAATTTGATGAAGGCATTAATGACGACCAACCGTTTTAAATAAGTCGAACCTATGTCGATACCTTATTTTTACGAGCCTAGTATTGTAGCGGGCCAAACTAGTTTTACCTTAAATGAAATAAGTAGTAAGCACTGCGTTCAAGTACTTAGAATGCAAGAAAATCAAAGAGTAGATATTACCAATGGCATGGGCTATTTATTTGAAGCGACTATTCTAAGCGCGCATAAAAAAAATACCCTAGTACAAATACAATCGGAAAAATTTATAGCAGCGTCATCACAAAAAATTACTTTAGGTATTGGACTTCTAAAAAACCTTACAAGGTTAGAATGGCTATTAGAAAAAGCAACCGAGATGGGCGTATATGAAATTATGCCGCTATTATGCGAGCATACTTTATTTGAAAAATTTAAATTGGAAAGGTTTCAAAATATTTTGCAATCGGCCATGATACAAAGTCAGCAGGTTTGGCTTCCTTTATTAGCAACGCCCGTGAAATTTAAAGAGGCTATTCAAAATCAAAAACAAGCACAGAAATTAATTGCGCACTGCGAAGCAGCTGATAAATTAGATATTAAAAAAATAGAGGCTGCTTCAGACTGTCTATTATTAATTGGCCCTGAAGGCGATTTTTCTCAAGCTGAAATTGAATTAGCCAGCGCGCATCATTTCCAAGCCATTCATTTGGGACCTACGCGGCTTAGAACCGAAACCGCTGCCTTATTTGCTTTAAGTGTCTTAAAAAAATTCTAATTTCAATCAATGAATATGGCAATAAGCATTATTGAAGTGAATACTCCCCTATTAGAAAAAGAATTTCTAGAAGTGAATGCTTCTTTGAATAAAAGCAACCCAAATTATATACGCCCCTTAGACAATGAAGTGAATCAAGTATTTGATCGAAGCCATAATAAATTATTTCAACAAGGAGATGCTAAAAGATGGATAGCGCAAAACGAGAAAGGCATTTGTGTGGGACGCATTGCCGCATTTTATTACGAGAGCTATAAAAATAAAGGCACTGAATTTCCAGTGGGCTGTGTAGGATTTTTTGATTGCATCAATGAACAAGCTGCTGCTAATTTACTTTTTTCAACTGCTCAAGCATGGCTAAGTGAAAACGGCATGCAAGCCATGGATGGTCCTATTAATTTTGGAGATAGAGATAAATGGTGGGGACTGATGGTGAAAGGATTTGAGACAGAACCTATGTATGGCATGTCTTTTAACCCAAGCTATTACGAAGCGCTGATAACGAATTATGGTTTTCAGAATTATTATAACCAATATTATTATCAAAAGGATTTACGCGAGCCCCTTCCTCCCAGATTTGAAGAGCGTTACAATAAATTTAAAACCAAGCCCGATTATTCAGCCCTGCATTTAGATAAAAATAATTTAGAAAAGTTTGCCAATGACTTTGTGCATATCTATAATAGCGCCTGGGCACAGCATGGAGAAGAAAAAGCCATTACACTTGAACAAATATTAAAACTATTTAAAACTTTGAAAGCCGTGATGGATGAAAGGGCTATTTGGTTTGCTTATTATAAGCAAGAACCCATTGCTATGTTTATTAATATTCCGGATGTGAATCAATACTTTAAATATTTCAATGGAAAATTAGGGCTATTTCAAAAACTACATTTGCTTTGGATGAAATTTAGAGGTACTAATAATAAATTAACAGGTTTAGCTTTTGGAGTGGTGCCTAAATACCAGGCCTTGGGCATAGATAGTTATTTAATTAATTGCTGCTATATCATGCTCGATAAAATAAAACTATATAGCGGCTATGAAATGGGTTGGGCTGCGGACTGGAATCCCAAAATGGTGAATATTTATAAAAGCTTAGACGCTCATCCCAGCAGACAGATGGTCACTTTTAGACATATTTTTAACCCTAGCGTACACCCTTTTGAAAGACATCCACCCATGGATTATAGTGCAAAATAAGGGCGCGCAATAAGGACCTAAAGGGGCTTTAACAATTAGGGGATAAGATTTATTTCCCCGGTGAATACTTTTGATTTTGAATGTGTATATTGCGCGTCAACTATGGATAATTTCGTCGTATCAGCAAGAAAATATAGGCCCCAAAACTTTAATACAGTGGTGGGACAGGCGCCTATTACTACTACTTTAAAAAATGCCATTTTAAACAATCATTTGGCGCATGCCTTTTTGTTTTGTGGACCAAGAGGGGTAGGTAAAACTACTTGCGCGCGTATTTTAGC
>CALDSE010000042.1 GCA_937911175.1 uncultured Sediminibacterium sp. | reverse complement strand
GGTTCGGAAGCGATTCACGTAATCAACCGAAACCGGCATGTCTTTGAGTCGCTCGGTAAAGGTGCGAAAATGCTGGTAGGCCAAAATGGTTGTGGGTACCAAAATGGCTACTTGTTTGCCATCAATGGCTGCCTTGAAAGCCGCTCTCACAGCTACTTCTGTCTTACCAAAGCCCACATCGCCACAAACTAATCTGTCCATAGGTGCAGGCGCTTCCATATCCTTTTTAACATCTGCAATGGCCTTGGCCTGGTCTATAGTTTCTTCATAAATAAAGGAAGCCTCTAATTCATGTATCATATAATTATCGGCAGAAAATGCAAAACCTACTTGTGCTTTTCTTTGTGCATATAATTTTATTAAATCAAAAGCAATGAGTTTAACTTTTGCCTTGGTTTTATCTTTTAATTTTACCCAAGCGTCTGATCCTAATTTATTCACCTTCGGTGGTGTACCTTCCTTACCCGTATATTTAGATATCTTATGAAGTGAGTTAATATTTACATAGAGTATATCACTATCCTTATAAATAATTCTGACCGCTTCTTGTACCTGTCCATTCACATCAATTTTTTGCAGCCCACTATATACACCTACTCCATGGTCAATATGAGTAACATAATCTCCCGGTTGCAAGTCGCGTAAGGTTCTTAAAGTAATGGCCTTGCTTTTACTATAAGCTTGCTTGACCTTGTATTTATGATAGCGTTGAAAAATTTGGTGATCGGTATAACAAACTAATTTATGATCATGGTCTATAAAACCTTCATGAATATTTTTGACAATGGGTGTAAACTTAATTTCTGTTTTAAGATCGGTAAAAATAGCATGCAGCCTTTCTAATTGTTTGGCCTGTTCTGCAAATAAAAATAAATGATAGCCCTTTTTTTCAAGGTCTTGCAAGTTGGCAATTAAATATTGAAACTGTCTATTAAAAGTAGGTTGTACCTGTGTATTAAATACCATTTTATCCTGCGTTAACTGGGCTTGAAAACCCCACTCCAGTATATTTTTAGAAGACAGCTGTAAGGTAGTGGCAGCAACAGTTTCAAAGTCTTCGATATGACTCTCTCTTTTATGAGGGTCGTTTTCATCTATGCTATTTGCCTTTGCATGATGTTCAATAAAATCGCCCAAGGCTTCGTATTGGTCATTGCCTTTTTGTGCAATAACATTCCAGTCTTTTAACCAAATCAAAGTATCTTTTGCTAAAAATTCTAATAAAGGAATTTTAATTTTATCTTCAAACTGAGTGGTCACATTGGGAATAATATTTACTTGCAATAATTTTCGCTCACTTAACTGAGTAGCCGGGTCAAATACCCTAATACTATCTACTTCTTCTCCAAACAATTCAATACGATAAGGTTTTTCATTGCCAAAAGAATAAATATCAAATATACCCCCGCGTAGTGCAAACTGCCCAGGCTCGTACACAAAATCGGTGCGCTCAAAACCATAGTCTACCAATTGCTGCATGAGCCCGTTTAAATCTAAGCTATCATTGGTTTTTATTTGAATGATATTTTGCTGCAAAGTATTGCGCATAATCACTTTTTCAAATAAAGCTTCTGGGTAAGTCACCAAAATTTTCTTATTCCCGCCCATGGATATTTTTGTCAAGGCTTCTGTTCGAAGCATTACATGGGATGGATTTAATAAACTAAAATTATGAGGCGTTTTATAAGAGGAAGGGAAATAAAATAAATCCATTGCCTCCGTGACACTTTCAATAGAATTATAAAAATAGGCAGCTTCTTCTGCATCATTTAAAACCACCAAATGATTAAGCTGATTGGTTTTGGCATGCGTAAAAATAGTTTGTAAAACAAAGGCTGCCGAGGATCCTTGCAGGTTTTGTAAAAAAATTTGAAAGGGCTTTTGCTGCTGCTGGGACATAGCTATCCTGTCCGCCAGATTATTTAGGAGGGGGGAATTTTCAAAAGGCCCAAACAGAGATTGCTCATTCATAGATCGCCCTGCAAAGATACATGCAGTTTTTATAAATTGACTCAAGGATTAGCAGAGATTTTGCCCCTAAAGTTAAACAGGATACTTAGCTAGGATAAAGAACCCTACTTAAATCAAAAATAAAGTCTAGGCATCCACTTTTTTCTATATTTTTTATCGCTTATTTATTGCCACTAATTAGAAATTTATGCAGAATTCATTGTAATTTCATAGCTGTTAAACCCTTAATAATCCTAGCCCTTTTGTATGAAGCATTTTTTATTATTCATTTTTTTATTTTCAATAAGCTTAGCAATTCAGGCACAAAATGAAACACAAAAACTAGCTTTATTAAATAGCGCAAAATACTTTGAAATAAAATCAAGGGCCAACTATACTGTAGCCATTCTTAAAGCAAAAGAAAAGGGCTGGCCCATTCGCTATAAGAGTAAAAACAATGCATCTGTTAATTTAGTGGGAATAGATGCATTTGGTCAACCTAAATACCTAACCACTTTTGCCGATCCTATTCAAGCCATTACCATTAACACTAATAAAGTTTGGCCTGGCGGTGGTTTAGGATTTAATTTAACTGGCGCTACTGATATCATGACCAATAAATTAAGTATTTGGGATGAAGGTGTGCCGCGTCCTACCCATGTGGAGTTTGGAGGAAAAGTAGTAGAAAAAGACAATGCCACTAAAACAGTAGATCATAGCACACATGTAGCAGGTATTATGTTTAGCAAAGGATTAAATCCGCTTGCAAAAGGAATGGCTTATGGTATCAAAGGGGCTTCTTCTTATGATTGGTTTGATGACGAATCAGAAATGGCAACTGCTGCCGCGAACGGCTTATTAGTGTCTAACCATTCTTATGGAAACGTTGCAGGATGGGATTACAACGACGATTCTTCAAGATGGGAATACAATGGAAAATGGAATGAAAAAGAAGATTTTAAATTTGGCTATTATGATGATGGTGCACAAGCGATGGATTCAATTGCTTATAACGCGCCCAACTATTTAATAGTAAAGTCTGCAGGTAATACACATGCAAGTACTGGTCCTAAAGTGGGAGATACATATTGGAGACGTGATGAAAATGGAAAGTGGTACGACGCGGGCAAAAGACCCGATAGTTTAAGTAGTAATAATGCTTTTGAGACACTCCCCATGGATGTGAATGCGAAAAATATTTTAACAGTAGGCGCCGTTTTCGGCATCGCTTCTGGCTATTCAAAAAAAGAAGATGCTATCATAACAAGCTTTAGTAGCTGGGGGCCCACAGATGATGGCCGTATTAAACCCGATATTGTAACGGATGGACAATCGGTTTATTCCACCACCAATAATAACGATTCTAGTTATGGATATTCTAGTGGTACTTCCATGGCCTCTCCGGGCGCTGCCGCTTCTTTATTTTTATTACAGGAATTGAGTCAGCAAATTGTTCCTAATAAGTTTATGCGTTCTGCCACCATCAAGGGCTTAGCTATTCACACTGCCAATGAAGCTGGTTTATTTCCTGGTCCTGATTATAAATTTGGATGGGGTTTATTAAATATTGGCGAAGCTGCTACTGTATTAAGTAACGCACTTACTAATAAAAATAGTAGTTCAAGCGTAGATTTAGTATATGAAAATGTTTTAGAAAATAAAGCATCTTATTCAGTAAACGTCATTGCCTCTGGTAATAAACCTTTAAAAGCAACGCTTTCTTGGACCGATATCAAAGGAACTATTGAAACAAGTTTAAACGATACTACCCGCCGTTTAGTAAATGATTTAGATATAAAAATTACCAAAGACGCTATTAACTATTTCCCTTGGAAATTAAATCCAAAAGTGCCGGAGGATCCTGCATCAAAAGCAATTAATTGGGTGGATAATGTTGAAAAAGTTGAAATTGATTCTACTTTAGTAGGTACTAGTTATACGGTCACAGTAAATCATAAAAATAATTTAGTGAGAGGGCAACAAGCCTACTCTTTAATTATAAGTGGTGCAGGCGGAACAGCTTATTGTACATCCACGGCCACTTCTGCTGCAGGCACTAGAATGGATAGCGTAAATATTGCTGGTAAGGCTTTTGTTAACACGGGCACCAATCAATACATCGATAATAGCAATATTATTATCAATGCAGAATCCAATGGCACATTACCTATTAGTATTAAATTAGGCAGTACCGACGCTTCAGATAATACCCGCTTTATAAAAGCTTTCATTGATTATAATAACAATGGTGTTTTTGACGATACCGAAACTGTTTTATCAAGTGCTGCTTTAAAAAATGGAGCCTATACAGGCGTAATTAATTTTCCTGATAACTTAGTAATTGGAAGAATTACCAAACTTAGAATTGTTGTAACAGAAACCGATGCTAGTGGCAATGTAAAAGCTTGCGGCAACTATACAAGTGGTGAAACACAGGATTATACTTTAAAAGTTATAAACGCTTCTATTGATTTACAGGTTTCTGAAATTATGCAACCTGTTGCTGGTTTAGCTAAAAGAGATAACCAATACGTTACCGCAAAAATCGTGAACCTTGGTTCTACTGCGCAAACTAATTTACCATTAAGTTTAGTAGTAAAAAAAGGAAGCAGTACTGTCTTATCAATTAATGAAACTTTTACAGGTCGTTTAAATGGTCAGGAAAGTATGAGCTATACTTTTCAAAAGCCCGTTAGTATTGCCGCCAATGAAACTTATTCATTTACCGCAACAGTTAATTTGGCAACCGATCTACAAAAAGCAAATAATAGCATCAATGCCACTATCGTCAGTGCCGCTGAAAGTAGCGCCCCAGCAGCAACTGCCACTAATTGCAATGGTTCATTAAAATTAACAGTTACTGCTCCAAGCGCTACTGCCAATTATGTTTGGTATGATAGCGCCGATTTGAAAACCCCCATCGCTGTGGGTGCTAACCCAGGTGGTATCACTAGCACAAAAAATAAATTATATGTTACAGAAGGTTATCAATCGGTAGTTGATCCTTTAAGGAATAATACATTAGGTAGTAGTGGCGGTTACAATAGTTTTGCTGGTAATTTTGTAAAAATAAATGCAGGGGGCCCAATCAATATCGAAACTGTAAAATTATATACTGGTTATCCTGGGAAAATAGAATTTATTTTAGCCACCTTTAGTAATTTTTCTGCCGATGGAAATACTTACTCCTACTTCCCTTTACAAACCACTTCTTTAAATGTGCCTGCAAGTAGTCCTATCCCCATCGCAGCTACTAGTAATTCTGGTACTCCTTTTGTAGACGGAGATACAGGAAGAATTTATGCACTAAATTTTAAAATTGCACAAGCAGGCGATTATATCATTATTATCAAATGCGATAGTGCCACTGTTTTTAGAAATAGTGGTTTAAAGGACCCTACCTATCCCATTGGGCCTAATAAAATATTTAGCTATACGGGTAATAGTGTTCAAACGGCATCTGGTAATTTTCAAACTTTTTTCTACTTTTTCTATAGCACTCAAATTAAAGCAGGCAATACACTAAGTGCTGCTAAAGAAGTTACAGTGACAACATCTGAAAAGCCTAGCTTCATTTTTACAGATACTACTTTAAAGTCTACTAGTGCCTCCTCTTATCAATGGTACTTAAACGATGTAGCTATTGCGGGGGCTACCAATCAAAATTATCGTCCCTCTACCAATGGTATGTATAAAGTGGTTACAAAATTAGGCAGCTGTACCTCTGATTCAGATAGTAGGTTAATTATAGCCACCCCTATTGAGGAAGCCCAACCCAAAGAAATAAGTTTAAGAATCAGTTCAGTCGATTATATTGAGAATATGATTAAAGGCAGTAGCTTTTATGTACAATTTAGTAATATTCAAACGGAAGATATTTCCTTAGATATAATTAACTCAATGGGAAGTAATGTATTTCATAAAGAAAATTTAATTAATCAAAGAAGTCCACAACGTATTAATATCAATAACTTAACAACAGGCGTTTACTTCGTTAAAATTTATGCCAATAAAAAGGTATATGTTCAACGAGTATTCATTACTAATAATTAAAATAAACAATTATGGCACTAGAATGGATGGAAGCAGTTCTCACTAAGATTGAGAATGAAACTCCCAATACAAAAAGATTTTATTTTGAAATTCCAAGTTTGGAAAAATTTGATTTTATACCTGGTCAGTTTGTAACCTTGGACTTACCTATTCATGAGCAGAAAAACAAACGCTGGAGAAGCTATTCCATTGCCTCAGAACCGAATGGCACCAATACTTTCGAACTCGTTATTGTATTATTGGAAACTGGTTTAGGTACGCCTTATTTATTCAATGAAGCTAAAGTGGGTACAAAAATAACTTTAAGAGGCCCACAAGGTGTATTCGTACTTCCTAAAAATTTCGAACACGATGTTTATTTTGTTTGCACGGGTACAGGAATCGCACCTTTCAGATCAATGATAAGGTATATACATGAGCACAAAATTGCACATAATACGATTCACCTCATTTTTGGCTGCCGTAAATTTGAAGATGGTTTATACATCGATGAATTGAAAGAAATAGAAGCGAACGAGCCAGGCTTTCATTTTCATCCTTGCTATTCTAGAGAAAACGAAGTACCCGCAGGCTCCCATAAAGGCTATGTACATCCCGTGTACCAAGAATTATTGAAAGAAAATAAAGAAACCGCACATGTTTGGTTATGTGGTTGGAAAGCCATGATTGATGATGCGCGTAAAAATATGACCGAACTAGGTTTGGATAAAAAGCAAGTGCATTTTGAATCATTTGGTTAGCTTATATGCGCTAATACCAATTCTTTAATCTTACTCAAAGAAATACGCTCTTGCAGCATACTATCGCGGTAGCGAATGGTAGCCGTGCCATCTTCTTTTGTTTGATGGTCAATGGTTACGCAAAATGGCGTTCCAATTGCATCTTGACGACGGTATCTTTTTCCAATCGCATCTTTCTCTTCATAAAAACAATGAAAAGATTTTTTACAATCGTCCATCAACTCTTTAGCAAGTTCTGGCAAGCCATCTTTTTTAGTCAAAGGAAGAATGGCTAATTTATTAGGGGCTAATCTGGCAGGTAAATGAAGTACCACTCTTGAATCGGTAGTACCGTCTTCTTTATTAATTGTTTCTTCTTCGTAAGAGTTGGCTAATATCAATAAGAACATTCTATCTAAACCAATAGAGGTTTCAATAACATAAGGCACATAGTGCTGATTAATCTCTGTATCAAAATACTGCATCTTCTTTTTACTAAACTCCTGATGACGGGTTAAATCAAAATCGGTGCGAGAATGAATGCCTTCTACTTCTTTAAATCCAAAAGGAAATTCATATTCAATATCCAAGGCCGCATCGGCATAATGTGCTAACTTAACATGGTCATGAAAGCGGTATTTTTCTGGCGCAATGCCTAAACTTAAATGCCAGTTCATACGCTCGTTCTTCCAATGCTCATACCACTCTTTCTGTGTACCTGGCTTGATAAAAAATTGCATTTCCATTTGCTCAAACTCACGCATTCTAAATATAAATTGACGCGCCACAATTTCATTTCTAAAAGCTTTACCTGTTTGTGCAATTCCAAAAGGAATTTTCATCCTGGCTGTTTTTTGCACATTTAAAAAGTTCACAAAAATACCTTGCGCCGTTTCTGGTCTTAAATAAATAGTACTGGCTTCTTCGGCCACCGCTCCTATTTCTGTAGAGAACATTAAATTAAACTGTCTTATCTCTGTCCAATTACTAGTGCCACTTACAGCACAAGTAATTTTATTTTCTTCAATTAATTTTTTTAAGCCTTCAAAATCTTCTTTAGCCAATAAGGCGTCCATATCTGCCAACAGCTTATCTGCAGCAGCATTATTTCCTTTGGCAATTAAAGCATCGGCATGGCCTTCGATTAAATGATCTACTCTATATCTTTTCTTGCTTTCTTTATTATCAATTAAGGGATCACTAAAACTATCTACGTGTCCACTTGCTTTCCAAGTAGTAGGATGCATAAAAATAGCCGCATCAATACCCACAATATTTTCATTTAGCTGGGTCATGCTATTCCACCAATAGTCTCTGATATTTTTTTTCAATTGCGCACCATAGGGGCCGTAATCATAAACAGCACTTAATCCATCATAAATTTCACTACTCGGAAATACAAAACCGTATTCCTTGGCATGGGAAATGATTGCTTGCAATGTGTTATCTGGTTGTACCTTACTCATAGGTTGCAAATATACTGCGAGATTATATTATGGATGTAATTTTTCGTTGTTTTGATGCCTAGTAGCGTCCCTAAGGGTTTTCTTTTCAATATTTTTCTCCAAAGCAGTGGTCAAATCAACGCCTGTTTGGTTGGCCAAGCATATTAATACAAATAAAACATCGGCCATTTCATCAGCTAATAGTAGTTCTCCTTCTTTATTTTTAAAGGACTGGTCTCCATATTTACGCACCAATATTCTGGACAACTCTCCCACTTCTTCCATTAGAATACCCAAATTAGTGAGTTCACTAAAATATTTTACACCCACTGTTTTTATCCAATTGTCTACCTTTTCTTGCGCGGCTTGTATGGTTATTTCATTTGGCATTTGAATACTTTATTATTAGTTAATCAATCTTGTTATTAATTATTCTTTATTTTTTGAATCTACAATAATGGTTACAGGACCATTATTAATTAAAGCTACTTTCATCTCGGCTCCAAAGACGCCTGTTTGAATAGGGGCGCCCATATCCGCAGTCAATTTTTTAATCATGGCTTCGTAAAGCGGAATAGAGATATCATGTTTGGCAGCAGCAATATAAGAAGGCCTGTTTCCTTTTTTAGTGCTTGCGTGCAAGGTAAACTGACTTACTAGTAAAATATTACCCCCCACTTCCTTCACACTCAAATTCATAACACCCTCTGCGTCATCAAAAATGCGCATTTGCACTATCTTATTGGATAGCCAGTCTACGTCCTCCATGGTATCGGCTGTTTCAATACCCAAAAGCACCATTAAGCCCTTTTGGATAGCCCCTACCACCTGCCCATCAATGGAAACGCTTGCCTCATTTACTCTTTGAATAACCACTTTCATATTATGACCAATTTCTGCATGAAGATAAACAAAACTATTTTCACTAATTTAGCTGTAATTTCAATCCCTTGAGTAGTTTAAAAAAATTAGCCAGTCAAACCGCATGGTACGGACTTAGCTCTATTGCAGCTAGGTTTATTAGTTATTTGCTGGTACCCTACCTTACTTATAAGTTTACCGAGTCGGCCTACGGAGAAATGTCCATTGTCTATTCTTTTATTCCTTTTTTAAATGTGATTGTTGCCCATGGTATGGAGACTGCTTATTTTAGATTTGGGAGCAAAGAAAATGAAGAAAAAATATACCATACCAGTAGCTTCTCTATGATGATGGTAACGGCACTTGTTTTAATGTTACTCATTAAATTTAGTACTCCTATTTCGGAACTTTTACAAATTACAGCACATCCAGAATATATTACCTTAATGGCTTGGGTGGTGGGCTTGGATGCACTTGCCACTATTCCTTTTTCAAGATTAAGAATGCAAGGCAAACCAAAAAAATTTGCATTTATAAAAATTGGAGGCATTGTTTTAAATATTTTAGCTACCTATTATTTCATAAGTATACTTCCTGAATATATTGCTACGCATCCTGGCAGTGTAATTAGTTCTTGGTTTAAACCAGACTGGGCAGTGGGTTATGTTTTACTAGCAGGTATTGTTCAAAATGTTTTTGTTTTATTATTATTGAATAAAGAAATAGGCGCCTTACGCTTTTCATTTGATTTTGATTTATGGAAACAAATGATGCTCTATGCACTTCCATTAATACTTGTGGGTTTCGGCGGAATGATCAATGAAACATTTGATCGAATTATGTTAGGCTGGTGGGCACCGGGCGGATCCCCTGATGCCAATAAAGCAATCGTAGGTATTTACAGTGCTTGTTATAAATTATCTATTTTAATTACTATTTCAGTACAAGCTTTTCGAATGGGCGCAGAACCTTTTTTCTTTAAACAATCTAGCGAAGAGAATGCACCAAAAACCTATGCAAGGGTAATGAAATTTTTTGTCATTACATTATGTATTATGTTTTTAATGGTGGTTTTATATTTAGATATTTGGAAAGAATTTATTCGTAATCCCGCCATGTACGTGGGACTCCGTGTAGTGCCTATTTTATTAATAGCCAATATATTTTTAGGTATTTATTATAATTTAAGTATTTGGTATAAGCTTAGCAATAAAACCATGGCAGGCGCTTGGATTACCTTACTAGGCGCGGTTATTACCATTACCATTAACTTTATTGCCATTCCTTATTTTAGTTATATGGCCAGTGCCTGGGCTACTTTAGCTTGCTATGGCACCATGATGTATGTAAGTTATAAATGGGGGCAAAAAGTATATCCTATTCCTTATGCCACTAAAAAACTAATCGCCTATTTTGTAATTACATTGTTACTTTACGGTATTTATTTATTAGTAGAGTGGATTACTAAAAATAATTCCATTCGACTTAGCATCGCAAGTTTTGAACTCATTACTTTTATAGTATTTGTTGCCAGCATAGAAAAAAAAGAATTAAAAAACTTATTACAAACAAAGACAGAAGCAATAGCATAAGATAACAGCAGTAAGTTTTATAACTAAGGATCAAACGAACTAACCAACTAACTAAATTAAACAGTCGCTTTTATGGCCGAAGATTTAACCATTACCAAAGGAGATAAAAAAACACAGTACGAATCATTGCTTCCACAAATACAAGGTTTATTGAGCGGTGAAACAAATTTGGTTGCCAACCTTGGCAATATTGCTGCTGCCTTAAAAGAACAATTTAATTGGTTATGGGTGGGCTTTTATTGGATCATTGAGGACGAATTAGTGCTTGGCCCTTTTCAAGGACCTGTTGCATGCACAAGAATAAAAAAAGGTAGAGGTGTTTGCGGAACAAGTTGGGAAAAAGAAGCCACTATTATAGTAGCCGATGTTGAAAAATTTCCTGGCCATATTGCTTGTAGTAGTAGTTCAAAATCGGAGATAGTGCTTCCTGTTTTTAAAGAAGGTAAAATACTAGGCGTTTTGGATGTAGATAGCAGTGAATTAGCACAGTTTGACGAGGTAGATCAACTCTATTTGGAGAAGATTCTGGCCATGATTCCATAGGCTTTCCAAAAATTGGAGATTCATAATAAAAAATAAATTAAGTTTGCAACCCCAAAGCGGATGTGGCGAAATTGGCAGACGCACTAGACTTAGGATCTAGCGCCGCGAGGCATGTGGGTTCGACCCCCTCCATCCGCACCAAAAGGAAAAAAGCCCTTCGATTCATCGAGGGGCTTTTTTTTATATAATTGGCTGTTTTTTAGGTGCAAAAACTTACCTTTGCCCCCCTTAAACCTTAGAATTTAATAGAAAAATAATACAAATGGCAAGTATAAAAAGAGAGAACATTGGCCTTTTAAATGACAAACTTACGGTGACCCTTACTAAAGAGGACTACTACCCTAGTTTTGAAACAAGCTTAAAAAAGCATGCTAAAACAGCCAATATCCCCGGCTTTAGAAAGGGCATGGTACCCGCTGGCTTAATTAAAAAAATGTACGGACAGTCTGTTTTTTCTGACGAAGTACTTAAAAAAGTAGAAGCAGAATTGAATCATTATATCAGCAATGAAAAATTAGAAATTTTCGCGCAACCACTTCCAATGGATACGCAAATGCTTCCTTTAGATGTGAATGCTCCTTCGAATTATGATTTTGCTTTTGAAGTAGGTTTAAAACCCGCTTTTTCATTAAATGTAAAAGGCATTAAAGTAAAACGTTACAAAGTAAAAGTAACCGATGAAATGATTCAAAACGAAGTGGAAAGAATTCAAACGCGTAATGGTAAAATGACCGACCCTGAAATGGTGGAGTCTGATGAGAATATAATTAACATAACTTTTACTGAAACCGATAAAGACGGAACTGAAATTGAAGGAGGTCTTACAAAAGATAACTCTTTACTTGTAAAATATTTTGCTCAGAAAGCAAGAAAGCAATTCATGGGCAAGAAAAAGGATGACACGGTGGTGATCCAATTGAGCAAAGCCTTTGAGGACAAGGAATTAGATATCATTGTAGGTGATTTAGGTATTTCAAAAACAGATGCCGATAAATATTTTAAAATACTTATCACTAAAGTGGGCTTAGTAGAAAAAGCGGCCTTAGATGAAACATTATTCTTAGCCACTTATCCGAATGATACTATTAAAACAGAAGAAGAATTTAGAGCAGCTATCAAAAAAGATATTGAAGGTTATTATGAGCAACAAGCGAAAAATCAAATTCATGATCAAATTTATCATGGCTTAATTGATCAAACTAAAATGGAATTCCCGGTGGCCTTCTTAAAGCGTTGGTTACAAAAAGGTGGAGAGAAACAAAGAACAGAAGAAGAAACAGAAAAAGAATATCCAGTATTCCAAGACCAATTAAAATGGACTTTAATTAATAGTCAATTAACATTAGATCATAAAATTGAAGTGGTAGCAGAAGACTTAAAGAACTTTGCGAAGCAACAATTGATGAGTTATATGGGACCGCAAATGGGCGCCTTAGGAGACAATGACAAATGGTTAGAAGACTACGCAGTGAGAATGATGCAGGATAGAAAATTTGTAGAAGATAGTTATCAAAGAATAAGTACAGATAAATTATTTACTGCCATCGAGTCTGAAGTAGAAGCTAAGGATGAAGCCATTGAAGCGGAGAAATTTGCCGATATGCTGAATAATCATAAGCACTAGTCTAGGAATAATTATCTAACTTATTGATTGTCAATATAATTTGGCTCAAATGGAGGCATCCATAACCAAAGTTTGGCACCCTTTTTGTACTTCCTTTGATTACAAGGATTTACCTTTACTTACAGAAAATAGCAATTATGAATTTAGGACAAGAATTTGAGCAGTATGCCATCAAGCATAAGGGTATCAGTAGCAATACTTTACACCAGTACAAAAAAAGTGTAACCAACCTAACTCCTTATATTATTGAGGAGCGCCCTATGAATGTAGCCAGTATGGATGTATTCAGTAGATTAATGATGGACCGTATTATATTTTTAGGCGAGGGCATCAACGACTATGTTGCCAATATTGTAACAGCTCAATTACTTTTTTTAGAAAGTACCGATCGTACCAAGGATATTCAAATGTATATCAATAGTCCAGGCGGAAGTGTTTATGCAGGCCTAGGTATTTATGATACCATGCAATTTATTAGCCCCGATGTAGCAACTATTTGTACAGGCATGGCAGCAAGTATGGGTGCTATTTTATTATGCGCAGGTGTAGAAGGTAAAAGAACAGCTTTAAAACATAGTAGAATAATGTTACACCAACCTAGCGGTGCCATTGGTGGACAGGCTTCTGATATTGAAATTACAGCTAGAGAAATTAAGAAATTAAAAAATGAATTGTATGAAGTAATTGCACATCATACGCATAAGGATTTAGCAACAGTGGCCAAGGATTGCGATCGTGATTTTTGGATGACTGCTGCAGAAGGAAAAGAATATGGATTGGTAGACGAAGTCTTATTAACCAACCCAAGAAAATTAAAAAAATAAAATTACTGTTCAAATACATTTTATGATAGTTAACAAGAGATATTTAATGGAGGAAGAAGAAGAGCCTAAAGAAGATAAAAAAGAAGAGGCAGCGCCAAGTTTTTTAAATAAAAAAATGGAGCATCTTTTTTTCGAGAAAAGAGCTATTTATTTATGGGGTCCTGTAGACGATAAGTCTGCAAAGGATATCGTTAACAAACTTATTTTACTAGAGGCCGATAAGCCAGGAACTGAAATTAAATTTTATATCAATAGTCCAGGGGGTGTGGTAACGAGTGGTATGGTCATGTACGATACCATTAAATTAATCAAAAGCCCTGTGCACACTATTTGTATGGGTCTTGCTGCTAGTATGGGTTCTATATTATTGAGTGCTGGTGAAAAAGGAAAGCGAACTATATTCCCACATGGTGAAGTCATGATACATCAACCAAGTATTGGTGGCTATTTTCAAGCCAATAGTACCGATATTGAAATTCACGCTGAACAAATTCGCAAAACAAAAGAATTAGGTGCTAAAATATTAGCAGAAAATTGTGGCAAAACAGTGGCTCAAATTATGAGCGACTTTGATAGAGATTATTGGATGGATGCTAAAGAAGCAGTGGCCTATGGTATCGTAGATAAAATCGCCAAACAACTCTAAACATGAAAATGGCAAAATCTCCCGCTATACATTGTTCATTTTGTGGCCGCAACCGCGACGAAGTAAAAATTCTAATCGCTGGTCAAGACGGACATATTTGTGAAAACTGTATAGAACACGCGCATGAAATTATTGTCAAAGAGTTTCACCAGAAAAAAGCAGAAGGCAAGGCAGGTACCCTAAAAGTACAGAAGCCAATGGCTATTAAAGCCTTTATGGACCAGTATATCATTGGCCAAGATGAAGCAAAGAAAATATTATGTGTAGCTGTATACAATCACTTCAAGCGTATCAATTTACCAACTACCAATAAAAATGAAGTAGAAATTGAAAAAAGCAATGTGATTATGATTGGCGAGACGGGTACGGGTAAAACTTTATTAGCTAAAACCATTGCTAAATTATTGAATGTGCCTTTTGCCATTGTAGATGCAACTGTATTTACAGAAGCCGGTTATGTAGGTGAAGATGTAGAGAGTATGTTAACGCGCTTATTACAAAACTGTGATTATGATGTAGAAGCAGCAGAAAGAGGTATTGTATATATAGATGAAATAGATAAAATTGCTCGCAAAGGAGACAACGCTTCTATTACGAGAGATGTAAGTGGAGAAGGGGTTCAACAAGGTTTATTAAAAATGCTGGAAGGTACTGATGTACTCGTTCCACCTCAAGGGGGTCGTAAACACCCTGAACAAAAAATGATCAAGGTTGATACGAAGAATATATTATTTATTTGCGGTGGTGCTTTTGATGGCATTGATAAAATTATTGCCAGAAGAATTAATACCAACGCCATTGGATTTAGCGTCAATAAAGATGAACAAGAATTACAAAGAAAGAATTTACTTCGTTTTGTGAATGCACAGGATATTAAATCTTTTGGATTAATTCCCGAGCTACTGGGAAGGCTTCCTATCATTACCCATTTAGAACCTTTAGACGCTGTTACTTTAAGAAGTATCTTAACAGAACCTAAAAACGCACTAATTAAACAATACACTCAACTTTTTGCTATTGAGAAAATAAAATTAAGCATTGACAATGAAGTCTATGATTTCATAGTAGAAAAAGCAATGGAATATAAATTAGGCGCAAGAGGTTTAAGAAGTATATGCGAAAGCTTATTTACCCAAGCCATGTTTGAAATGCCAGGGACGACTGCTACTGAATTTAATGTAACTATTGACTATGCAAAAAAGATGTTTAACAAAAGCAAGTTAAGCAGTTTAAAAGTAGCTTAACTTTAAAAATAGCTTACTTCCAATATTTTAAATTTTATACATAACACCCATAAATATAATTATCATGCAAGAACTAATTGATCGTCTAGTAAAAGAAGCGAATGTAACACCAGAACAAGCAAAGCAATCTATTGAAACTATTGCCGCTTTTGTAAAAGAAAAATTTCCTATGCTAGGAGGTGCGGTGAATCAAATTTTCAAAGCAGCAAAGTAACTATTTCAAGAAATTGAAAAAACAATTTTAAAATCTGTGTGAAAATTTTTGAAAAAAAATTAAAGAAGACCAAAAAAAATCTCGTCCTGAAATATCGGGACGAGATTTTTTTAAGCAAGCAATCGTTAATCAGCCATAAATTGCTATACCAATAATATTAATTTTTCCCGAATCTCCCTTCTTTATTTATCCATATTAGCATTGGCTTTTCTTTAAACTTGTAAGTATTTGATTATCATTCACTTATTTGAATAGTAGCTTGAAGCATTTCAGCCTGCTGCTCAGTTAAATCAAATAAAATAACCAATTCTTTCCAGCCAATATGGCCCCCCTTTTCTTTTCTAATGCGTAAAATTTGGACAATTTCTCGGTCTTGAAATATGCCAAGCGCCTTCCAGCTTTCAAAGGACATATTACTTGCATTAGGTTTTCGCTTATTCATTTTCCCCAATTGTAAATGTGGTTTTAATAAATAATAATTAGCTTCAGTGAAACCATATACTTTTTTTATTTGATTCAAATTCGTAAAGCCCCCTAGATAATTTTTATACCTGATAATATTTTGAATAATGGCTGGGCTTAATTTTGTTTTAGCCGCCCACTGCTTTTCATCAGCAAGATTAATATCAATACTCCATTCATTTAAGTTTTTATTTCCATCCTCTTTAACTAGCCCTGTTCTATTGCCAAATTTTTGATAGTCATAGTCTACCATTTTACGATAGGTAGTATTTCTATCTAGATTTTTGATAACTACATAAGGAATTAATTTTTCTACTAAATCTTTTTTAAGCCCATAGAGTTTGGCTAAATCTTCTTTACGATAAAACCTGCCTCCTTTATTTCTATAGCGCATTAAGGTTATTACTTGTCTACTAGGTATGCCTAATCGAATGGCTGTGATGCTATCCATGGTATTGGGGTCAAAATAAAACAAGGGCCCTCTTTGCTGAGCCGTACTATTTATCGACGTCTCTTTTCTAGGAAATAGTATACCCAAAAGCATCGTGCCTAATAAAATAATGCCCAATACCATGATACCTCTTTGTTCTTTTTTGGAGAATATAAAATAGGACTTCCAACCGCTTTGCATAAGTAATTTTTACACTAGTTAGCCAATATTAAAATACAAATGCAGCGTATAAATACTTGCCAGCCATCAGAAAAATAAATTAATAGAAAAAAATAAATAAAAGGGACTTACTTAAAAAGTAGTGGCTTTAAACAGAGAACTGAAGGCCATCATAGGCTAGATGAATACCCTTTGGCAGAAAGGCTTCCACTTCATCATGCAGGCCTATTTGATGACTAAAATGAGTGAAATAAACTGTAGGTATATCTAAATTAGCCACTACTGCTAAGGCCTGCTCTAAATTATAATGTGTGGGATGTGTTTGTTTTCTTAAGGCATTTAAAATTAAAACCTTCGAACCTTTAATTTTTTCCATTTCCATCTCCGGTATAAAATTAGCATCGGTGATATAGGTAAAATCGCCCATTCTAAAACCAAGCACGGGCATTTCTCTATGCATCACCTGAATGGGTGTAAATGGAATATCTCCAATGGTGAAAGGGTCTTTGTCAATAGTATGTAAAATCATTTCTGGAAGGCCCGCATCTTTATCTTTTTCAAAAGCATAATAGAAATCTCTTTTAATAGCTACTTGCGTTAATGTATTAGCATAAATAGCCATGGACTTTTGCGAAAAATAATTGAAGGGTCTGATATCATCCAAACCTGCATAATGGTCTCGGTGTGGATGCGTAAAAACAACTGCATCAATTTGAGTAGTGTTAGTTCTAAGCATTTGATACCTGAAATCGGGAGTTGTGTCAATGACCACAGTGGTGGTGGCTGAACTTATTTTAATGCTTGTTCTTAATCTTTTATTCTTGGGGTTAGTGGAAGTACATACTTCACAATCGCATCCTATTAAAGGGACGCCTGTACTTGTTCCTGATCCTAAAATAGTAATATCGAGCAAACTAAATAATTTATGCAGCCGTTAATTTAAGCCGGTGTCGTTGCCATCTTAGCTTCTGTTAATGAAAGCTTCTGCACTTCCGTATAAAGCTTTTGAGATTCATGCGTTAATTTATCAAATTGAATATCTAAAACAGGTATTAACTCTAATAATGTATTAATTCTTGCCTCTAAATTCAAGAACTTATTTAAGACCACAATTCTTTTAGCTTCTAACAAGCACCAGCCGCTTTGAAAATTCCCACGCTCATATCGCACCACAAATTCTGATTCGCCTAAAATGTCTTCTAATTTGTCTAAAGTTGTTTGGGTCAATTTCATAGTAAGTATTGATTTATAGGATAATACGTCGCTAACAAAGGTAGTTTTTTGTATAATTACTGTTTTAAATAAGCGCTAGGAGTTATTCACATTTCGTACCTTTGTGAACACAATTTAACTATGGCTTTTACACACCGAAAAATTATAAATGACCCCGTTCATGGCTTTATTACCATCAACGACCCTGTTATATTTGAACTCATTGCACATCCTTATTATCAAAGATTAAGAAGAATACAACAAATGGCATTGGCACAATTAGTCTACCCTGGTGCAGTGCATACTCGCCTGCATCATTCTTTAGGCGCCTACCATTTAATGTGTATTGCCATTGCAGAATTAAAAGATAAAGGCATTGAGATTACCCCTGAAGAAGCGCAAGCAGCAAAAGCAGCCATTTTATTACACGATATTGGACACGGCCCTTTTTCTCATGCACTTGAAAATGTTTTATTAAAAGGAGTAAGCCATGAGGACCTCTCTTTATTAATCATGCAAAAATTAAATGAGGGCCCAGGAGAAAATTTAAAAGGCAAACTAGATTTAGCTATTCAAATATTTACCAACCAATACCCTAAAAAGTTTTTACACCAATTAATTAGTGGACAATTAGATGTAGACCGCTTAGACTATCTTTCTCGCGATAGTTTTTTCACAGGCGTAAGTGAAGGCGTAGTAGGTTATGAGCGTATTTTAAAAATGCTAACTGTTCATGACAATGAATTAGTAGTAGAAGAAAAAGGAATTAATAGTGTAGAAAAATTTTTACTATCGAGACGACTTATGTACTGGCAGGTATACCAACACAAAACCGTTATTGCTTCAGAAAATATGCTGGTTAAAATTGTAGAACGAGCACAGTATTTATACCAACAAAAAGACCAGTCCGTAAAAATTTCCGAAGTTTTGGATTATTTCTTAGGAGAGTTTAGCGGGAAATTAAGCGATATTAATTTGGATTTTTACTGCCAATTAGACGATACCGATATCTTATTTGCCATCAAAAAGTGGCAACACCATAGCGACCCTGTGCTTTCCTTATTATGCCAAAGGCTAATGACTAGAAAAGGCTATAAATGCCAGATGCAATCCAACCCAATTTCAAAGCAAGAATGGGACAGTGCCTATGCACAAACCAAGGCAGCCTTTGCGATGAAGGATACCGACTTATCTTATTTATGTTTTAAAGGCACTGCCTCCAATACTTTATACAAAGAAGATGTAGAAACCATTAAAATATTGCTTAAATCAGGCGAGGTAAGTAGTATTTCTAAAATACAAGACACAATCATTAATGAAAGTCTTTCAGCACCCGTTAAAAAATTTTACATTTGCTTACTAAAGGCATAACCCCCTCATTTAAATAATACCCTATGGTTTCATTTACCGCCCAACAGATTGCTTTACTTATTCAAGGAAAAATTGAAGGAGAGGCGACTGCTGTGGTAAAACAATTTGGTAAAATAGAATCGGCTATGCCTGGGGAAATTTCTTTTTTAGCCAATCCGAAATACGAGGATTTTCTTTATACAACAAAGGCTTCTGTTATCATTGTAAACGAATCTTTAGTTTTAAAAAAGAAGATAACGGCTACTTTAATTAGAGTGCCCGATGCCTATGCTGCTTTTGCTACTTTATTAACGAAGTACCAAGAAATGAAAAATGAAAATTTAGTAGGTATTCAATCTCCTTCTTTTATAGCAAGCACTGCAAAGCTAGGTGAACAAAATTTTGTAGCTGCCTTTGCTTACATTGGTGAAAATGTAAAAACAGGAAATAATGTAAAAATATTTCCTAATGCAGTTATTGGTGAAAATGTAAGTATAGGAAACAATGTAACCATACATGCGGGTGTGATTATTTATTCGGACTGTGTACTTGGTAATAATATTACCATTCATGCAGGATCCATTATTGGAAGTGATGGTTTTGGATTTGCCCCCAATGCAGATGGATCTTATCAAAAAATTCCACAACTTGGAAATGTAATTATTGAAGACGATGTTGAAATTGGATCGAATACAACAATAGATAGAGCAACTATTGGTTCCACCATTATCAAAAAAGGCGTGAAAATTGATAACCTAATTCAAATTGCGCATAATGTGGAAATAGGAGAAAATACGGTTATTGCTGCTCAAGTGGGCATTAGCGGTAGCACCAAGATTGGAAAAGGCGTTATGATGGGTGGCCAGTCAGGCACCATTGGACATATAGTCATTGCTGATGGTATTAAAATAGCTGCTAGAACAGGCATCACCAAGGACTTCAAAGAAGCGGGTATTACCCTTTCTGGTTATCCTGCAAGGGAGCAATCAGCCTTTCTAAGAGCCCAAGTTGCTCAGAAAAACCTACCTGCACTTGAAAAAAGAGTTAAAGAATTGGAAATAATGGTCCAACAACTGTCTCAAAAAGGTTAAATCAGCTAATTTTGCTGAATATCACCACTTTAAGTAGGCGATATACATTAAACAATAAAAGCATGGATCAACATTTTAATCCCGACAAACAACATACTATTGAAAAGAACATTAGTATCAGTGGAACTGGATTACATACTGGAGTTTTAGTAGAAATGACTTTGAATCCGGCCAACCCAGGTTTTGGTTATCAATTTCAAAGAACAGATTTACCCAACCAACCTATTATTAAAGCAGACTGCGATTTAGTCACCGATACAAGTAGAGGTACCACCTTACAAGTAGGCGATGCTAAAATAAGCACCGTAGAACATATACTAGCTGCCTTAGTAGGTTTAGGTGTTGACAATTGTTTAATACAAGTCAACGGACCTGAAATTCCTATTATCGATGGTAGCTCCTCTCCTTTTATTGAGATCATTGAAAAAGCAGGTCTGGTAGAACAAGATGCTGCAAAAGCTTGGTATAGTATTGATGAAAATATTTTTCACTACGACGATGCGAAGCGTGTAGAGATGGTAGCCCTTCCTGCATTAGATTATCAAATCACCACTTTAATAGATTTTAATAGTCCCGTTTTAGGAACACAACATGCAGCCTTAAAAACTATTAAAGAATTTAAATCTGAAATTGCCCCTTGTAGAACATTTTGTTTTTTACATGAGCTAGAAGCTTTACTAAAAAATGATTTAATTAAAGGCGGCGATATAAACAATGCCATTGTAGTAGTGGACCAGCCTGTGTCTGAAAAAGAGATGAGCCGACTAGCCAAGGTTTTTAAAAGAGACAAAATTGAAGTAAAAAGCGAAGGCTATTTAAATAATTTAGAGTTAAGATTTCCTAATGAACCTGCAAGACATAAGTTATTAGATGTCATTGGCGATTTAGCTTTAATTGGCTATCCTATTAAAGCGCGCATTATTGCTAATAGACCTGGTCATAGCAGTAATGTTGAGTTTGCTAAAAAAATTAAGCAGTACATCAAAAAAAATAAGCACGTTAAAGATGTACCAGTTTACGATCCAACAGCAACTCCCGTATTTGCTTTAGAGCAAATTGAAAAAACTTTACCACATCGTCATCCGTTTTTATTTGTAGATAAAATCATTGAATTAACAGACACCGTTATTGTGGGTGTAAAAAATGTAACATTCAACGAATGGTTTTTCCCAGGACATTTTCCAGGTAATCCGGTTATGCCAGGTGTTTTACAAATTGAAGCGCTGGCGCAAACAGGTGGTATACTTTGTATTAACGCCATGCCAAAAGGCGAATACGATACTTATTTTTTAAAAATTGATAATTGCAAGTTTAAACAAATGGTAAAACCAGGTGATACTATGTTGTTAAAAATGGAATTAACCAGTCCTATAAGAAGAGGTATTTGTGAAATGCGTGGAACCGTATATGTAGGTGGCAAAGTAGTCACCGAAGCAGACTTGGTGGCACAAGTTGTAAAAAGAACAGATAAATAATTGAACCACTAGCATAAATATGACACATCCCTTTACCTATATTGATCCGAATGCAAAAATTGCATCCAATGTTAAGATTGATCCTTTTACCGTTATACACGGTGAAGTAACTATTGGAGAAGGTACATGGATTGGAAGTTCTGTGACCATTATGAATGGTACTAAAATTGGAAAAAATTGTCGCATTTTTCCTGGTGCTGTTATTGGCGCCGATCCACAAGATTTAAAATTTAACGGAGAAAAAACAACTGTTGAAATTGGAGACAATACTACTATTCGTGAATTTGTTACTATTAACAGAGGTACTTCCGACAGATGGATTACGAAAGTAGGTAACAACTGTTTAATTATGGCCTATAGTCATATTGCACACGATTGTATTGTTGGCAACCACTGTATATTAAGTAATAGTGTACAAATTGCTGGCCATGTTACTTTAGGTGATTATGCTTGGATAGCAGGCGTGAGTGCCGTGCATCAGTTTGTAAACATTGGACAACACGCCTATATTGCTGGAGGTAGCTTGGTAAGTAAGGATGTGCCTCCTTATATTAAAGCAGTACGTAATCCTTTAAGTTATGGAGGGGTGAATAGTGTGGGATTAAAAAGAAGAGGTTTTGACTTAGAAAAAATTAACCATATCCTAGATATCTACCGTTATATATTTAACAAAGGCATGAATACCACGCAGGCACTTGAATTTATTGAAGAAGAAATTCCAGCCACTGATGAGCGTGATGAAATTGTAACCTTTATTCGCGATAGCGGCAGAGGTGTTATAAAAAGATTTGGCAAAGGAGTGGTGGAAGAAGATTAATCATTTATGCAAATAAGCCTAGCAGAAGCCTGCAAACGATTTAATAAAGAATGGATTTTTAAAAATCTTAATTTTCAATTTGAAGCAGGTAAGCATTATGCACTAGTAGGCAACAATGGTTCTGGGAAAAGTACTTTACTACAAATTATTGCGGGGTATAGCGGTCTTACCAAGGGTAGTATTGACTGGAAACCCTTTGACGCGAATACTATTTACGAGCAAATTAGTTTTGCAGCTCCTTATTTAGAATTAGTAGAAGAGTTTACTGCCACAGAACAATTTGAATTTCAAGCTCAATTTAAACCCATTCAAAAAGACTTGAGTACCGAAAAAATACTGGAACTCATTGGTTTAAAAAATGCAGCGCATAAACAAATTCGTTATTATAGTAGTGGTATGAAGCAAAGATTAAAATTAGCGCTCGCTATTTTTTCCGACTGCCCTATTTTATTATTAGACGAGCCTTGTAGTAATTTAGATAAAGAAGGCTATGCATTGTATGATACTTTAATTAAAGAGTATGCTATGCATAAATTAATTATTGTAGGTAGCAATGATCCAGCAGAATATCATTTCTGTAATGCACAAATAAATTTAATGGATTATAAGCTGGACTAGCTTCTGCTTGCAATAATCAAATTCAAATCGGTAAATTTCAAATTAAATTTTGCACTAATATACAAATCGGTTAAAGCCCCTTTGTATAAATAAATGCCTTCTCTTAAATGGGCTTGTTGCCAAATAATTTCAGCCAAGCTTCCTTGATCACCCACTTGTACTAATAAAGGCATAAGCACATTGCTAATAGCTTGACTAGCCGTACGCGCAAACCCACTAGGAATATTCGGCACACCATAATGAAGTACATTATGTTTAATAATAATGGGATTTTCGTGATTGGTTAATTCACTGGTTTCAAAACAACCTCCTCTATCAATGGCTACATCAATAATAATACTGCCCGGACGCATCGCTGCTACCATTTCTTCTGTAACCACAATGGGCGCTCTTCCAAAATCATTTCTTAAAGCCCCTACTGCTACTTCACAAGTTTTAAGTTGCTTGGCTAAAATTTTAGGTTCTAATACACTGGTCCATACTCTTTGTCCTAAATTATTTTGAAGCCTTTGTAATCTTGAAACATTATTATCAAATACTTTCACACTGGCCCCTAAGGCTAAAGCATTTCTTGTGGCAAATTCTCCAATGATATCGGCGCCAATAATAACTACTTTAGTGGGTGGCACACCACTAACACCTCCTAATAATACACCCTTGCCCTGATTAAAATTACTTAAGTACTGACCTGCAATTAACATCACAGCACTTCCTGTAATTTCTCCCATACTTCTTAGTATAGGATAGTTTTGATTTTCATCTTTAATATTTTCAATTGCTAGTGCAGTAATTTTTTTAGCCATCAACTGCTCCATTAATTCTTTTTTCACTGCCGTTAAATGCAAAGGAGAAATAATAGTTTGATGCATTTGTAAATAAGGCAAGTCGGCTTCAACGGGTGGAGCCGTTTTTACAAGTATAGGACATTTATACACCGCTTCTTTATCAACCACAATTTGAGCGCCCGCTTCTGAATAATCATTGTCTGAATACCTACTGCCTTCTGCTGCATTCGATTGCATTAATACTTCATGTCCATTGGCAACTAGTACGCTTACTGCTTCTGGAATAAGTCCAATTCTATTTTCTTGAAAAGCTGTTTCTTTAGGAATACCAATTAATAAGGGCTTACTTTTTTGAGGAATATCTAATACTTCTTCCTGTGTTTCATAGGAAAAAGCACTATGTATTTGTGGTTTGATACTACTCATTGTAAAAATATTTTTATGAAGGTATAAAAATCCTTCTATGTTCAGGATCTAAAATTTCTATTTGAAAGACTTGGGTATCTTCGGGAAGTAGTCCTTTGGCATTTTCAGGCCACTCAATAAAACAGTGGTCGGCCTGCTCTAAAGCAGCTTCTACCCCAGCCCTGAGGGCTTCCTTTTCGTCTTGCAAACGGTACCAGTCCATATGAAAAACTAATTTACCCGCCGCATCGTACTCATTCATAATGGCAAAAGTAGGGCTGGTGACATGGTCTGTAATACCCATTTCTTTACAAATAGCAGCTATAAGGGTGGTCTTGCCTGCACCCATGGGCGCTTGAAAAGCCCATATTGGCTTTTGACCATAAGCCTTCAAGAGGGCCCCTGCCACCTGACTTAGTTCGCTTAAAGAATAGCTCATTTCCATATTCCAAAGATAAGCAAGAATAGAATCTCTGCTAGCGTATTAATGCTTTAAAATAAGCTAAAATGTCTTCGTACCTTTAGGGTGAAAACAAAGGATATGGAATCAGTACAGTGGAAGGTAGACGGCATGAGTTGCACCAATTGTGCTTTATCTATTCATAAATACTTGCAAGCAAGTGGCATCGAAGCCCCCAAGGTAAGTTTTATGGATGGCGAGGTTCAGTTTGATATGCCGCAAGAAATAAAAAAAGAAATATTAATTAAGGGCATACAAAAACTAGGTTATAAAGTTAGAGGGCAGGAAGAGAAGCAGGTTAAAAAATGGTTGGATAATAATAAAGACCGCGCTTTATTTTCTTTTCTATTCACAGTTCCTTTAGTGATGCATATGATACCAGGTGTGCATATTCATTTGCTAATGAACCCCTATATTCAACTTACTTTAACTTTACCCGTTTTTATATTAGGTATGTCTTATTTTGGAAAAAGCGCTTGGTATAGTATTACCCAGGGCATTCCCAATATGAATGTGTTAGTGAGTATTGGTGCACTTGCCTCTTTTGGCTATAGTTTATACGGAACCCTTATTGGGCAAGGCAGTTCCTTTGCTTATTATGAAACGACTGCCACCATTATTACATTAGTATTTTTTGGCAATTACTTAGAAGACGCTTCTGTACAATCTACACAACGCGCTTTAAAAGATTTAGTGAAAGCACAAAAAGTAATGGCCAATATGATTGTCTTTGACGAAAATCATAAAGAAATTATTTTCAATGTAGAAAGTACGAGTTTAAAAGTGGGCGATATTATTTTAGTCAATGCAGGTGAAACTATTCCCATGGATAGTAAAATTTTATGGGGAGAGGCCAGCGTGAATGAAAGTATTGTTACCGGAGAAAGTGTTCCTGTATTTAGAAAAATGCATGATATATTATTAGGCGGCAGCACTATTGAAAATGGAACCATTAAAGCCTACGTCACTGCAGTGGGAGACGACACAGTACTTGCCAATATTTTAAAAATGGTTAAGGCTGCGCAAGGCGAAAAGCCTCCTGTGCAAATTTTAGCCGATAAAATTAGTGCCATTTTTGTACCCTTGGTTTTAGGCATAGCCCTACTTACACTTATAGGCAACTTAATTATTACCGATATTGGTTTTGGGGCTAGTATGCTAAGAGCCATTGCTGTACTGGTTATATCCTGCCCATGTGCCATGGGCTTAGCCACACCTGCAGCCATTGCAGTAGGACTCGGCAGGGGTGCTCGTAATGGTGTCTTATTTAAAAATGCAAAAAGTTTAGAAACTTTTAAAGATATCAAACAAGTGGTATTTGATAAAACGGGTACTTTAACTTCTGGTCATTTTACCATTACGAATTTTAAAATAGAAGAAGGTATCACAGAAAATGATTTTAAACAAATAGCTTATTCTTTAGAAAAATATTCTAACCACCCTATTGCAAAATGCATTAGCACCCATTGGAAAAATAAAGAGGATATTAAATGGAAAACTATTGAGGAAATAAAAGGAAGGGGTATTCAAGCCACCGACAAAGAAGGCCATACTTACTTTGCAGGATCTTATGCCACCTTAAATGAAAATAAAGCAGAAGATGGGCATAATATTTACATTCAAAAAAACAATGTATTCATTGGTTGGATTGATGTAGCCGATGAAATTAGACCTGAAGCAAAAGAAGTAATAGCCACCTTACATAAACAAGGTATTCATACTATATTATTAAGTGGTGATCGAAAAATTAAATGTGAGCAAGTAGGAAAGGCCTTAGGTATTCAAGAAATTATTAGCGAGCAAAGCCCCGCAGATAAATTAAATAAATTAGAAGCCCTTACCAAAATAAGTCCTACTGCTATGGTGGGCGATGGTATTAACGATGCACCCGCCTTAGCCAAGGCCACTATTGGTATTTCTTTAAGTAACGCTTCACATATAGCTATACAAAGTGCGCAAGTTATTTTAATGAATCAAGGACTCAAGAATTTACCTATGGCCTTAGGACTAGGTAGAAGAACTTATGAAACTATTAAAGAAAATTTAGCCTGGGCATTTTCATATAATATTATTGCCATTCCGGTGGCAGCCCTTGGCCTACTAGGTACTTGGGGACCTACTTATGGGGCACTTATTATGGGACTAAGCGATGTAGTACTAGCCATTAATTCATTAAGATTATTTAAGAAAAAATTGGTCTAGTTCTTTTGGAAAATATACAAGCCATATTAAAACAGTATTGGGGCTATACTCAATTTAGGCCTCAGCAAGTAGAAGTCATAGAGGCGGTCTTAGAAGGCAAGGATGTACTTACCTTACTACCCACAGGCGCTGGTAAATCACTTTGTTTTCAAGTGCCCACCATTTATCAAAAAGGTATTTGCGTTATCATTAGCCCTTTGATTGCGCTTATGCAAGACCAAGTAAAGGATTTAAAAAGTAAAAATTTAACAGCCGTAAATTTAGGAGGAGAAATTAACGCAGAGCAACAAGAAGTTATTTTAAATGATGCAGTTGCTGGTAAGTATCAATTTATTTACCTCTCTCCTGAAAAATTAGTACAAAAATCTTTTCAAAATTTTTTACAGGCCCTACCCATTACCTTATTTGCCATTGATGAAGCGCATTGCATTTCACAATGGGGTTATGACTTTAGACCCTCTTACCGAAAACTAGATGTATTAAAGAAAATGTTTCCTTCTATTCCTGTATTAGCTATGACGGCATCTGCCATTCCCTTAGTGCAGGAAGATATTGTAAAACAATTAGTATTAAAGAATGCTTCAGTTATTAGCAGTTCTTTTTTAAGGCCTAACCTAAGTTACAGCGTACATAAAGTAGCCACAAAAATTCACAGCCTTCGAAAAATTTTAGAAAATATAAAAGGTACTATTATTATTTATGGTAGCACCCGTAATAATGTAAGTCAATTAACAAAACTATTGCAAGACTATGGCTATCCTGCTGCCGAGTACCATGCAGGCATGCCTTATGCTATAAGACAAAAAGTACAAGAAAATTGGATGAACAATACTATACGTATTGTCGTTTGTACTAGCGCTTTTGGAATGGGTATTAATAAACCCGATGTGCGCGCTGTTATACATTATGACATTCCCAATAGTATTGAGCAGTATTACCAAGAAGCAGGTCGTGCAGGTAGAGACGGCATGCCCGCTGAAGCCATTTTACTTTTTCAACAAAATGATTGGGATTACTGGCAAATGGTGCAAGAAAAAAAATATCCACCCATTGATACTATTAAAAAAGCCTACCAGGACTTAGCCGATTTTATTCAAGTACCCATAGGTTTAGGTGAAAAACAAGAATATCCTTTTGACTTTGAAAATTATTGTAGCATTTTCAAATGGGATAAAATGATAGCGCGTAGTGCACTGCAGTGGATAGAACAAGAAGGCCATGTAAAATTTTCAGCAAGTTCTTTTAAGCCATCATTAGTTCAAGTTATTGCAGATAGAAATACCATTGAAGAATTTGAGCAGGCCAACTCCAATGCAGGCGCTGTATTACAATTAATACTTAGAACTTATGGAGGCATTTTGGATAGCCCTCAGTTTATCAACGAAAAATTAATAGCCTCCTTATTACAAAGAGACATTGAATTTGTCCAAAAAAACTTATTATTTTTAGCACAGGTGGGGCAAATAAGCTTTGAGCAAAAAGAGAGTCAACCCGTGGTGCAATTCTTATGGAATAGAACGGCAGCTGCCTTTATGAAAATAGATCTTGATAATTATCAGCTTAGAAAAAAGGCCTTCCTACAACGCGTCAAGCAGTTCACAGACTATATCTGGGCCCATGATATGAATTGCAGAAGCAGTTATTTAGCAGCTTATTTCGGAGAAAAAAATCCAAGTAAATGTAAAATATGCGACCTTTGTACAGGAAGTCAAAATAGAACATTTTAACAATACATTACAAGAGGTTCATTAAACGCCTTGTTTTTAACAAAAGATTGGAAATTAATATTTTGAACCAGGCATTGAATCATCGTTTCTTTACATAGAAGCCAAAGAAATAAAAGTAAAAGAAGCAATCATATAGCAATTATATAAAAGAATTAAAAGTATAAAAGAAAAATTAATCAAATGGAAGACAAAAAAAAGTATAAGATTTTATTGTGTGAGGACGATAGCAATTTAGGTTTAGTCTTGAAAAACTATTTAGAACTGGACGAATACGAAGTAACTCTTGAAAGAGATGGCCGTTTAGGACTTGCTGCTTTCCAAAGAGAAAAGTTTGACCTCTGCTTATTAGATGTAATGATGCCCCATGTAGATGGCTTTACCTTGGCAGAAGAAATTAGAGACATAGACCCTGAGGTACCTTTATTCTTTTTAAGTGCTAAAACTTTAAAGGAAGATATTATCCATGGCTATAAATTAGGCGCCGATGATTATATCACAAAACCTTTTGATAGTGAAGTATTAATGTTTAAAATTAAAGCTATTATCAAAAGAAATGAAGAAGACAATAAAGTAAGTGATAATATTGAATTCCAATTAGGCAAGTATCATTTTAATCCAAGATTAAGAGAATTAAAAATGGGCGATATCTCGCATACGCTTTCTCCTAAAGAAAATGAATTATTAAAAATGTTGGCAGAAAATATAAATGATTTGCTAACCCGCGAAAAAGCTTTGAAGAAAATTTGGGGTAGCGATACTTACTTTAACGGCAGAAGTATGGACGTGTATATTGCCAAACTAAGAAAATACTTAAGAGAAGACGACCAAATTGAAATCGTTAATATTCATGGTAATGGATTTAGGTTAGTAGTATCTTAAATTACAATCTACTATCTAAATAATTCTGGATTATTGGAAGCGTGGCCTGAAGGGGGCTTCTTTCCTAAGTGCTTATAAGCTTTCTGCGTAACTTCTCTGCCTCTTGGGGTTCTTTGTAAAAACCCTTCTTGTATTAAGAAAGGCTCGTATACTTCTTCAATGGTGCCGGACTCCTCACCTACTGCAGTGGCAATAGTACTAATACCTACAGGGCCTCCTTTGAATTTTTCAATAATGGCAAGTAATATTCTATTGTCCATTTCATCTAGTCCATGTTCATCCACATTCAATGCTTTTAATGCATGTTGTGTAATGCCTATATCTACAATACCATCGTTTAATACTTGTGCGAAGTCGCGTACACGTCTTAATAATCCATTCGCAATTCTGGGTGTACCTCTACTTCTTCTAGAAATTTCTCCTGCAGCTGCTGAATTAATATTCACATTTAATATGCCTGCACTTCTTACAATAATTTTTTCAATCACAGTGGCTGGATAATATTCCAAGCGAGACTTAATACCAAACCTTGAAAGTAGTGGCGCTGTTAACAGTCCACTTCTTGTAGTAGCACCCACTAGTGTGAAGGGATTCAGATTAATTTGAATACTTCTTGCATTGGGGCCACTATCAATCATGATATCTATCTTATAGTCCTCCATGGCAGCATATAAATACTCTTCCACCACCGTACTTAAGCGGTGTATCTCATCTATAAATAAAACATCATTGGGTTCTAAGCTGGTTAAAAGTCCTGCCAAGTCGCTTGGCTTTTCAATCACTGGACCTGAGGTCTCTTTTATTTGAACGCCCATTTCATTGGCTACAATTCTACTTAAGGTAGTCTTACCTAAGCCTGGAGGGCCGTGAAATAAAATATGATCTAAGGGCTCACCGCGCATCTTGGCAGCCTTAATAAAAATGCTAATATTTTCAATAAGCTGCGGCTGTCCCGCAAAGGCTTCCATTTCTCTGGGACGAATACTATTTTCAAACTCTTTGTCTAAAGAGTTGATTTCATTATTCGTATTATCTAAAGGTGAATTTGCCATGCTTATTTTTAAACTATTAAATTACAATATTTACCATCTTCCCTTTTACAAATATGAGCTTTTTAATAGGCTTATCCTCCACCCATTTTTTAACTACCTCATTGTCTAAAACTATAGCGCGCACTTGATCCTCGCTAGCGTCAAGGGCAATAAGAATATTCGCTCTTAATTTTCCATTAATACTAATAGGATACTCTTTCTCTGTTTCAGTTACATACTGTGCATCAAAAACCGGATAAGCCGCGTCTACCACTAAGCCATCCATTCCCAATACCTGCCATAACTCTTCTGCAAAATGGGGCGCATAAGGGGTTAACAAAATAACTAGTTGAGAAAGTATTTCTTTTTTATGGCAATTTAAATCGGCTAGTTCATTCACACAAATCATAAAGCTACTCACCGCAGTATTAAAACTAAAACGCTCTGTATCTTCTTCAATTTTTTTAATGGCCTTATGAAGTACCTTTAATTCAGCAGCTGTAGGCGCCTCGTCTACCCATACCTTTCCTTTGATTTCATCAAAAAATAAACGCCAGCATTTTTTTAAAAAACGGTGCACCCCTTCAATACCCTTGGTATCCCATGGTTTGCTTTGCTCTACCGGACCTAAAAACATTTCATACATTCTAAAAGTATCGGCGCCATATTTTTCTACTAAGTCATCGGGGTTCACTGTATTAAATTTCGACTTAGACATTTTTTCTACTTCCACCCCACATATATATTTACCATCTTCTAAAATAAATTCAGCTTTTGCATAATCGGGTTTCCATTTTGTAAACGCTTCTGTATCTAATTCAACACCGTCTACTATATTAACATCTACATGCAAGGCGTCCACTTCATGCGCTTGCTTTAATCCACTTGATACAAATTTTTGCGTGCCTCTTATTCTATATACAAATCGAGAACTACCTTGTATCATTCCCTGATTTAATAATTTCTTAAAAGGTTCGTCAAAACCAATATGGCCTAAATCAAATAATACTTTCGTCCACATTCTACTATATAATAAATGTCCTACAGCATGTTCTGTGCCTCCAATATAAAGGTCCACTTGTCCCCAATAATCACTTGCTTTTCTACTACAGAACGCTGTATCATTTGCAGTATCCATATACCTTAAAAAATACCAGCTACTGCCTGCAAAGCCAGGCATAGTATTGGTTTCATAGTTTTCTGCTTTCCATGCAGCAATATTTGCCAAGGGGCCCTCGCCTTCTGGTCCGGGAGAATAATTATCAACGGTTGGTAATAATAAAGGAAGTTCTTTTTCTGATATAGGATAAGCAATTCCGTCTTTCCATTTAATGGGAAAAGGCTCTCCCCAATAACGCTGTCTACTAAAGGCCGCATCACGCATTCTATAATTAATCTTAGACTTGCCAATACCCATGGCCTCTAATTTTTTAGCTACTATGGCAATGGCATCTTTTTGCACGATACCATTTAAAAAGTCGCTATTCGATAAAATAGCTTCTTTAGTGGGGTTGGCTTCCTCTCCATTATAGGCATCTCCAATAATATTAGTAATAGGAATATTAAAATGTTGTGCAAATTTAAAATCACGATCATCTCCACAAGGCACAGCCATAATCGCACCTGTACCATAACCTGCTAATACATATTCAGATATCCAAACAGGTATTAAGGCATTGTTGAAAGGGTTAGTCACATAGGCACCTGTAAAACAGCCCGTAATTTTTTTCTCAGCGATACGCTCTCTTTCACTTCTACTTTTTACATACCCAATATATTCAGCTACTGCTGCCTTATGGGTAGCTGGTGTAATAGTTTCAATAAGAGAATGCTCAGGTGCTACCACCATAAAGTCCACCCCAAAAATAGTATCTGGTCTTGTGGTGTAAACTTTTAAACTGCCTGCATGTCCTTGTATGGCAAAATCAATTTCAGCACCTTCACTTCTACCAATCCAATTGGATTGCATTTCTTTCATGGCTTCGCTAAACTGAATGGTCTCTAGCCCCGACAGTAGCCTATCTGCATATGCTGTAATTCTTAAATACCATTGACGTAATTTCTTTTTCTCTACAGGATGGCCGCCTCTTTCACTAAATCCATTAATCACTTCATCATTGGCAAGTACCGTACCCAAGGCCGCACACCAATTTACTTCTCCATACCCACAAAAAGCCAAACGGTATTGCATTAAAATGGCCTGCTTTTCTTTTTCTGAATACCCTTTCCAATCAGTAGCTGTAAAATTTAAAGCAGCATCGCCTGGGCAACTATGATTTGCATTACCTTGTTTTTCAAAAGCAGCTTCAAGTGTTGCAATGGGCATTGCTTTGGCTGCCCCTTTATCAAAATAGCTATTGAATAATTGTAAGAAAATCCACTGCGTCCATTTATAATAACTTACATCGCAGGTTTTTACTTCTCTATCCCAGTCAAAACAAAATCCAATATTATCTAATTGCTTTCTAAAATTATTGATATTATCATAAGTGCTTTTAGTAGGATGCACACCATGCTCGATTGCATATTGCTCCGCAGGTAATCCAAAGGCATCATAACCCATGGGATGTAAAACATTAAAACCTTTCAGTCTTTTATACCTGCTATAAATATCTGATGCTATATAACCTAGGGGATGACCAACATGCAAACCAGCACCACTTGGATATGGAAACATATCTAATATATAAGCCTTAGGCTTAGTAGAATCATTACTTACCTTGTACGCCTTTTTTTCCTGCCAAATAGTTTGCCACTTTTTTTCAATGGCCCTAAATTGATACTCCATTTCTTGATTTTCTTTATAAAAGGTTGAAAAACTAACAATTCTTTAACCAAATTTTGGGCCTACCCCATTTTGCGTAAAAAATGTCTGAATTCACCCTCTGCAAATGTAAGCCATTAGCGTTCAAAACCCTACATTTGCAAAGCGAACAACTAAAATTTTAATGCTATGGCTTCTACCGGAACATCGGCGCTGAAACGCAGCAAACCCAACTACATTTATAGTATTGTAGGGGTGGCCATTGTTTTATTTATTATGGGCATTATGGGCTGGTTATTTTTAAACCTTCAGTCAATTGGGGACAGCTTTAAAGAGGATATTCGTATTAGCGTTTATGTAAGAACGGCTGACAAAAATACAGTGGGTGCCATTGAAAAATTTATAGCAAGTCAACCCTATGCAAAAAATGTAGAATACATTAATAAAGAAAAGGCGAAGGCCATTTGGAATAAAGAAAATAATGAAGACTGGGCTAAAATTTTAGAGGCTAACCCGCTTCCTGAAAGTATTGACTTTTTTGCCAAAGCCGATTATGTAAATACAGATAGTTTAACAAAAATTACAGCGGCTATTGAAAATACCTTCCGCAAAGATGTTGCAGATATTCAATATCCTAAAAGTTTGGTCACTAACTTAAATGAAAGAGCTTCAAAAATTGGGATTATATTTTTAGTGATGTCCATTATACTTTGCATTATTGTAATCATTAGTATTGATAACACCATTCGCTTGGCTATGTATAGCAATCGCTTTTTAATTAAGACCATGCAAATGGTAGGCGCTACACGTAATTTTATTTCTAAGCCTTTATTAATTCGTGCTTTATTGAATGGTTTAATTAGCGCCTTTGTAGCCATCTTCCTTTTATTTGGATTAATTGAATGGGCCACTACGCAGTTCCCTCAAATAGGCATGTTGCAAGGTATTAGCAATAGTTTAATTTTATTTGGAGGCCTTATTCTACTGGGCGTGGGTATTTCAGTATTTAGTACTTACCGTAGCGTTTTAAAATATTTAAAAATGAAATTGGACGAATTATATTAATTGTACCCAAACTTTTACAAAAAATTTATTGAAAATAAAACTTCAAACCATGAGTCAGAAAGAAAAAACTAAATCACTTGATTTTTTTGGAAAATCTAATTATACATGGATGCTTATTGGAGCTGCCTTAATCATAGTAGGCATGTTCTTAATGTCTGGTGGTAAAAGCGCCGATCCAAATGTATTCAATGAATCAGAAGTGTATAGCTTTAGACGTATTACCTTGGCGCCTATTGTGGTCATCGCAGGTTTTATTGTAGAAATATATGCGATTTTCAAAAAATCGTAAGAATGAATACTTTACAATCCATTATTATAGCCATTATTGAGGGTATCACCGAGTTCTTGCCTATTTCCAGTACGGCCCACATGAAGTTTGCGAATCCTTTTTTAGGCATTGAAAGCAGCCCCTTTGTTGATTTATTTGAAATCGTGATTCAATTAGCAGCCATTGCATCGGTGGTGGTTATCTACAGAAAAAAGTTTTTTGATTTCAAGCACTTTAGCTTCTATATTAAATTAATGATTGCCGTTATTCCTGCTTTAATTTTCGGAGCTCTTTTGAAAAAATATATCGATGCTGCACTAGGAAATTTATGGGTGATTGCCATTGTGATGGTAGCAGGTGGTGTTATACTCATTTTCATTGATAAATTTTTTGAAAAAGCAGAAGCTGCAAAAACTGAGGAGTCGGATCAAGAGGGCATTACTTATAAGAAGTCATTTATCATTGGTTGCTTTCAAGTGTTATCTATTTTATTTCCTGGACTGAGTAGAAGTGCCGCTACCATTATTGGTGGAATGAGTCAGCAATTAAATAAAAAAACAGCTTTAGAATTTTCTTTTTTCTTAGCAGTGCCTACCATGTTGGCCGCTTCTGCAAAAAGTACCTTAGATGTTTATCAAACCAATCCGGAAGTTTTTGGGAAAGAGAATCTTCTGTTATTATTAATAGGTGCAGTAGTGGCCTTTCTGGTGGCCCTAATAAGTGTGCAATTTTTTATGCGCATTGTACAAAAGCATGGCTTTGCACCATTTGGCTGGTACCGTATTGTATTAGGCCTGAGCATTTTAGGTCTATTATATACCCATTACCTTAGCTAATTACTACCTATAGGAGAGTTGGGTAATTATTAGTATTTTTAAAATACTAAACAATTGCTAATGCAAACAGCTTCTAAAAAAGTAGTGAACGGTTGGGCCATGTATGATTGGTCTAATAGTGTATACAATCTTGTTATTACTTCTACCATATTCCCCGCTTATTACGAAGCAGTCACGGGCGATGGCAATGAAAATACTTTGATCGATAAAATAAAAATAGGCCCTTACGAATTTTCTAATACCGCACTTTATAATTATGTATTAGCCATTGCCTTTGTTATTGTAGCCATGCTCTCTCCTATTCTTTCTTCTATTGCCGATTACAGAGGTAATAAAAAACAATTCCTTCGTTTCTTTTGTACCATGGGAAGTTTAGCCTGTGCCTCTTTATACTTTTTTGATAGCAATCATATTATGGGTGGTTTATTTTCAGTCATTGTTGCCTGTGTAGGATTTTGGGGTAGTTTAGTTTTTTACAATTCTTATTTACCAGAAATTGCCTCCCCTGCAGACCGCGACCGTATCAGCGCCAAAGGATTTATGATGGGTTATATTGGATCGGTACTTTTACAACTAATATGTTTTGTCTTTGTATTGAAACCTGAATTATTTGGTATTACGGTAGGCAAGGCTTCTCAAATTTCATTTTTACTAGTGGGTATTTGGTGGATGGGTTTTGGATGGATGTCTATTTCAAGACTACCAGCAGGCAGAGGTGTAAAAGGTGCACACAGTAAAAATTTAATCACCCAAGGGTATAAAGAAATACATAAAGTATGGATAGAATTAAAAACATTACCTAAACTTAAAAGATTTCTTTTTTCTTTTTTCTTCTACAATATGGGGGTGCAAACCGTCATGCTAGCAGCCACATTGTATGGTAAAAGCGAATTAAATATTCCTACCACTAACTTAATCTTAGCAATATTAATTATACAAATTGTGGCCATACCAGGTGCACATATAATGGCCAAATTAGCTAGCAAGTGGGGTAATTTTAATACTATTATGATGGCCATCGTAATATGGATTGGCGGTTGTATCATGGGCTATTATTTACCTAGAAATGCGGTAGTTCCATTTTATACTTTAGCCGTTGTAGTAGGTTTTGTAATGGGAGGTATTCAATCGGTAAGTAGAAGTACTTATTCCAAATTAATGCCAGAAACACATGACACCACCAGCTATTTTAGCTTCTTTGATGTTACTGAAAAAGTAGCCATCGTGATTGGTATGTTTAGCTTTGGTTTTATTAATGAAATTACGGGCTCACAAAGAAATTCGGTATTGGCCTTAACTATATTTTTTATCATCGGGCTTATCTTATTATACCGTACTTCAAAAATAAAAGGATATGCAGTTGTATAGTGTAGAGACAGGTAAATTTAAATTAGATGGAGGCGCTATGTTTGGTGTAGTACCAAAATCTATTTGGAATAAATCTAATCCGGCAGATGAAAATAATTTATGTACTTGGGCACTGCGTTGTTTAGTCATTAAAGAAGGTGACCGTACTATTTTAATAGATACAGGTATGGGCGATAAACAAGATGCCAAATTCTTTAGTCATTACCAGCCTCATGAAACTATTGCATTAGCCGACGCGCTAAAAAAAATAAATATAAGGGTAGAAGAGATCACCGATGTTTTATTAACGCATTTACATTTTGATCATGTAGGTGGTGCCATCACAAAATTGAATGATAAATTGGTGACTACTTTCCCGAATGCTAGTTATTGGATTAGTGAGCCTCAATGGAATTTAGCCCTGCATCCAAATAGAAGAGAAAAAGCTTCTTTTTTGACTGAGAACATTATGCCCATTAAGGAAAGTGGCCAGCTAAAATTAATCACCCTACCCCCTTTTCAAAGCAGTACTAGTTTACAAGAAATTAAATTTACAGAAGCTATTAGCTGCCTAGTAGTGCATGGACATACCGAAGCCATGTTGCTTCCTAAAATCAAAATGGGTAATGAAACTATTGTATTCATGGCAGACCTACTGCCTTCCACAGGACATATACCCCTGCCCTATGTGATGGGTTATGATATGCAGCCACTAATTACCTTGGAAGAAAAAGAAAAGTTTTTAACTGCTGCTCTTAAGGAAAATTATATCTTATTTTTTGAACACGATGCAGTGAATGAATGCTGCCGTTTAATAGCTACAGAAAAAGGAATAAGAGCCGGGGCTAGTTTTAGTTTAAAAGATATTTTATAAATTATATTGGGTAATTATTCATTATTAGAATTCACAGTAATTCTATACTATTATTATTCGGTGTATAATTTCAATATAAATAGGAGTGCTAATTATTCACTAGTTCAATTAAAGAACTCAAAGGGTATCTAATATTTTGATAGCCCACCATATCTACTTTAATACTTCCCACCACAATGGGCGTTTCAATACGAACAGGTATATGATTCTCATCGTCAGTCACCCAGATAGTCATTTTTTCACCCCCTTCAAACATACTGCCCTTTAATAATAAGGGTGCTAATTTAATCACTTTAAATTTTCCGTACTTAGTAGTAATCACCTCTCTGCCTAAATACTTAAAGTAGGAAGGATATAAACTTTTATCAAGGAAAAAATTAAGGTAAATTTTATCATTGATAGCTAGATTTGAATAATTAAAATTCCTGGCAGCATAAATAGCGCTCACCACATCAAAAGTACATTCCGATGTTTTATATACTTCGGCTTCAGTACTAGCAGTTCTAGCTTTCTGATTAAACTTCACCATTTCCTTTTTATGAAAAGAGCCTTCGTTTATTTGTCTTGTAAATTGATAAGGCAGTAAGGTTTTAGCGTCCACCACCGATTCATACCTATCCCTTACTTTAAATATCCAATCATATTTTGAGTTAGATTTTCCTATAGCGGTAAATGCAAAAGCGTCATTATCATTGAAGCTAGTGGACTGCACCGTAAAATCGGTTTTACCCGCATTGACATAAAGCCCAATGACATTATAATAAATAGTATAACTAATTTTCTCCCCAGCATTAAAGGAAGTATTATTTAAATTACATAATCCTTTATCATTGCTTGGTAAAAAGGTGAAAAAAGAGAATAAAAGAAATAGAAAATGCATCTTAGTTATTTACTTGTTGAGGTTGTTAATTTGTTGGGGAGACTACTGTAAAATTATTGCTTTATCCTGTAATTTATTATGAGAATAGAACCAATTATAGCAGGTAATAAAAAATTAACAGACCATATGATAGTACTTACACAGATGAGCATTAGACTATTGTCATAAAAAGGACTTAATAATAAAACAATGAGCTGCCCTCTTATTACTACATCTGTTAAAGCAATGGAAGGAATAAGACTTAAACAAAAAAACAAGACCGATAAGGCCACCCAAAGGTCCAGTATGCCAATAGGGATATTAAATATTTTAACCACCCAGGTATATTGTAGTATAAAAACACAATATTTTAAAAAAGCAAATAAGAGCAATTGCCCCTTTAATTTAGTTTTAATTTGCAATAAGGATAATTTTTTTAGCCAGCCTGTGAAATTACCTGGATGAAAATAAATGACCCAGGCAGCAGCTACAATAAAGGGCCCCACCCATTTTAACCAAGGTAAAAAAGGGAGGTTATAAAATAGCCCAATACTTCCAAAAAATAAGGTAATTAATAATTGCGCATAGGATGCCCAAGCCATTTGAGCCAGGCCTTTTAATTTATTGCCTGGTGCTAAGAATAAAATTCTACCCACATAATCGCCGGATCTAGCGGGGGTAAAAAAGGCGAAAGCTTGGCCTACTAAAACAGATTTAAACGATTTTAAAATAGAAGTAGGATTTAATTCAGCTAGCACCAACTTCCATTTAATAGATTCCATTAAATAATTTAAAACAAATAAGATAATTAAGACAGCCCACTGAAAAAACCCAATGGTATAAAATTGTTGCTTGATTTGATCCCCAAATTCATTTAGGTTATCATTAGAAGCTACTTTATTATAAATAGCCACTGCGCATACAAGGAACAAAATAAATCCAATAGAATTATTAAGGGTGGTTCTTATTTTTTTGAAGCGCTCTTGATTCATTGCCACAAAGTTCGGAATTTGCTATGATATATGTAACTTTATTGTGCATGTCAAAAACACCCATTATTTTAGGAATTGATCCAGGTACCCAAATACTAGGGTATGCAATTTTAAAAGGGGGGCCGAAGCCTGCCCTCATTACAATGGATGTCTTAAAAATGACCAAGGAAAAAGACATTTATGCAAGACTTCAAATGATACATGCTAGAATCATTGAATTAATTGAAACTTATCAGCCCACGCATTTCGCCATTGAAGCACCTTTTTTTGGCAAGAATATACAAAGCATGCTAAAGCTAGGCCGCGCACAAGGCGTCGCCATAGCAGCGGCCATGCATTTTAAAATTCCAGTGACCGAATATGCGCCTAAAAAAGTAAAGCAATCCATTACGGGTAATGGCAATGCCGATAAAGAAATGATCTGGAAAATGTTGGAGCGTATTTTAGTTATTAAAAAACAGCCTAAATACTATGATGCCACCGATGCCTTAGGCGTTGCCCTTTGTCATCATTATCAAATTAGCGGCTTACTGCTACCTGCAGCAAAAATTGTCAAAGGAAAAAAATCGTCTAAAAAAGCCAATAGTTGGGAGGCCTTTCTTACTAAAAATCCGGAGCGACTAAAAAAGTAGTATGCGCTTATATATAATTAAGTAGCCGCCATTTATAATTTACTTATAATTAAATCTTGAATGGCTTTAAACTCTTCCGTACTTAAAGCAAGTTTAGGCTGAGAGAATTCCATATCAGCTGCTGCATTAATAGGTATTAAATGCAAATGGGCATGAGGCACTTCTAAGCCAACAGTAACCATACCCACTCTATTACAAGGAAAGCTTTTTTCGATAGCTGCAGCTATAGGTTTTGCAAATATTAATAATTCACTTAAATAAGTATCAGGTACATCAAATATTTTATCTACTTCTATTTTAGGCACAATTAAGGTGTGCCCTTTTTGCAAAGGAAAAATATCTAAAAAAGCATAAAACTTTTCCGACTCCGCAATTGTATAAGAAGGAATATCGCCATTGATTATTTTTGAAAAAAGGGTCATGGCTACTATTTATTAAAGACGATAATTAGAAGATAATTAGACTGTAATATTCTCTACCATAAATTTCATCACCCCATTAGGCGCTTGAATTTCTGCTAGCTCTCCTACTTTTTTACCAATTAACCCTTTTCCAATAGGTGAAGATGCAGAAATTTTACCGGCTTTTAAATCGGCTTCCTTTTCTCCTACTAATTGATAGGTCATTGTTTTTTTAGTCGCCTGATTAGTGATAGTAACCTTGGTTAATATAGTTACCTTACTTGTATCAATGGTACTTGTATCTACTATTTTAGCATTGGAAATAGCTGCTTCCAATTGTTTAATTTTTGCTTCCAACATTCCTTGCGCTTCTTTAGCAGAATCGTATTCAGCATTTTCTTTTAAGTCTCCTTTTTCTCTAGCTTCTCCAATAGCTCTAGAAGCAGCCGGACGCTCTACCGACTTCATCTTTTGTAATTGCTCACGCATTTTATCAAAAGTATCTTGGGTGACATATACTGTAGTATCGCTCATATCCTTAGTTTAGTTATAAAAAAAATACAACGCCACATAAGTGAGGCGTTGCATAGTACAAAGATATAAAATATTGCTTAAATGATACCTAATTTTTCCAATAGGACTTTAGACATTTTATAGTAGGCCTCGTGGCTATAGCCTGCAATATGAGGCGTTATGATACAATTTGGATGCTTCATAACTGCTTCTAAAACAGCCATTTCTTGGCCTGTATTTAGGTGAATGGGCTCTTTTTCTAGCACATCCAGGCCTACCCCCCTAATTTGCTGATTTTGAATGGCTTCTAAAACTGCAGCGGTTTCAGTAACAGGTCCTCTACAGGTACTTATAAAATAAGGCTTCTTTTTTAGACGATTAAAAAAAGCAGTATTGGCATAATGATGCGTTAAATGAGTAAGGGGTAAATGCAAGCTAATCACATCCGCTTTTTCTTGAATCATTTCCAAGCTTGCCTCTTTTATTTGCGCTGTCTCAAATCCAGTTTTATAAATATCATGTGCTAAAATTTCAACATCAAAGCCAGACAAAATTTTTGCAAAAGCAGATCCTGTATTGCCTAGTCCAATAATACCTACGGTCTTTCCAGTAAGTTCATCTGCTCTATTGGCATCACGTATCCACTTACCTTCTTTCACTTCTTGATAAGCACTATGAATGCGATTCATTAAACTTAATAATAAACCTAGGGTATGTTCCCCCACGGTGGTTCTATTACCTTCAGGACTACTTACACATAATATATTTTTACTAGCCGCAAATTCAGTGTCAATTAATTCCATACCACTTCCTATGCGCCCAATCCATTGTAGTTGATTCGCTTTTGCTAAAATACTGGCATCTATTTTTAATCGAGTGGTTACAATTAATCCATGCGCTGTATCAATACAATCCATTAAGGCTTCATAGCTAATAGCAGGTTCGTATTGAATAGTATATCCTTTTTCTTCAAGCGTATCTAATAAAAAAGGATGTACGGGTGCAGTTATAATTATTTTCAAAGCCATTTTATTCAATATGCATTTTAAAAGTTAAGGCAGCATAGTCATCATAGGTAAGGTTTTCAGCTCTTTTGGTAAATAGCGGGTCTTGTAACTGCGCTGCGCTAAAATAAGGCTTTAACGGATTTCTTAGCATTTTTCTTCTTTGCCCAAAGGCCATTTTAACAATATGGTAAAATAGTTTTTCAGAAACAAATTTCGGGAAATTATCTTTTCGAGTCAATCGAATCACTCCACTCATTACTTTTGGAGGCGGGGTAAAAGCAGTAGGCGGCACATCAAATAAATAAGTAACATCATAAAATGCCTGTGTTAAAACACTTAATATTCCATAAGCCTTTGAATTAGGCTTAGCTGCAATTCTTTCTGCTACCTCTTTTTGAAACATACCCACCATCATGGGTACATGCTCTTTCCACTCTAAAATTTTAAATACAATTTGCGTAGAAATATTATAAGGAAAATTACCCACCACCACAAAATCATTTTCAAAAGGTAGGGCTGCCTCCAAAATATCGGCCAGTATTAATTTGTCTTTTAATTCAGGGTATTCAGTACTTAAAAAAGCCACTTTTTCTCGGTCTAATTCAATGGCTTTAAATGACTGCTTGGGAATGTCTTGAATATACTTCGTTAAAGCCCCTGCACCAGGACCCACTTCTAGCAACTGCTCAATAGGCTGCGCTAGCAATACTGCCTGAATATCCTTACAAACTTGAGCGTCATTTAGAAAATGCTGCCCCAATGATTTTTTTAGCGTGTATTGCATGAGGCAAAGTTAGGTTTTTGTGCGTACTTTTACAGCCTAATCAAATGGATATGAACCCAGACATCAGAAAACCAATTATAGGCTTTACCTGCGGCGATTTAAACGGCATTGGCATTGAATTAATCATAAAATCTCTATCGGATAGCCGTATCTTAGATTTCATCATTCCTGTCGTTTTTGCCAATAATAAGTCCATCAATTTTTATAGAAAAGGCCTACCTGAATACGCTATCAATTTTGCAGCCGCCACCGACCTTTCTAAATTAAATACCAAGCAAGTGAACTTAGTAAACTGCTGGGAAGAAGAAGTAGAAATTACCCCTGGTGAAATGTCAGCGTTAGGAGGTAAATATGCATTGATTTCTTTAGAAGCTGCAGTAGCCGCTTTAAAAAATAAACAAATTGACGGGCTAGTTACCGCCCCTATTCATAAAAAAAATATTCAATCTCCTAATTTTAATTTTAGCGGACATACCCCTTATTTGCAAGCCGCCTTTGGCAATACTGAAAACTTAATGTTACTCGTAGCAGATAATTTAAGAATGGCCTTGGTTACTGAACATGTAACCATACAAGAAGTAGGTCAACATATTACCAAGGATAAGATAAAACAAAAGCTAAGTATTTTAAATAGCAGTTTGAAAAAAGATTTTGGTATTGATGCACCCCGTATTGCCGTATTAGCCTTAAACCCACATGCAGGTGATGAAGGCTTAATTGGTAAAGAGGAAATTGAAATTATCAAACCTGCCATTAAAGAAAGCAAACAACAAATGCTAGTATACGGACCTTATTCTGCAGATGCATTTTTTGCAAGAGGTGCGCATGAAAAATTTGATGGTGTACTTGCCATGTATCATGATCAAGGGCTTATACCCTTTAAATCATTGGCCTTTGGCGAGGGCGTGAATTTTACAGCAGGGCTACCTATTGTTAGAACAAGTCCGGACCATGGCACTGCCTTTGATATTGCAGGGAAGGCTAAGGCCGATGCAGGTTCTTTTACAGCAAGTATATTTGAATGTGCTAGAATTATACATGCAAGACAAGGTTATACAGATATGCGCCTAAACCCACTTAAGAAAATTAGTGCAAGAATGTTTGCAGGTGCGGTGGATGAAAGATTGTATGAAAACGAAAATTAATCCAAGAATTTAAAGGCATTTAAAAAGGGCATGCTTTTTTTAATTGCACTAAGGATTGAAAACCCCAAGATGGCTCCACTGAATTTGGTTTAGTTTGAATATTAAAACACAATTCTGCTTTTTGAATCAATGGCTTTACTGAATTACATCCACCACCAAATATATAAGGTATTTTTTGTTGGATATTGGCTTCCAAAACATAGACCCTAGGATTATTTGGATTCAACTTCTTAGCCAAGCTTAAGGCTTTTTTAATTTTACCTTCATAGGTTAACCACCTCAATAGAGGATTCACTGACATCTTTGCAGTATAGGCTAAACTTTCTGCGCAATACACTTCGTCATTGGCCATAATGGATTTTGCCCTGCGCACCCATAATAAAGCATCATTGGCTAGCACATCTTTATCACCCATCTTCAAAAGACACATGATTGATCTGGTCATTCCAGCATAATAAGGAATTAACCAATTGGTTTTATTAACAGCATAAAGCTGTTCAAATTGTACATACAATTCTTGATAGTTTAGGTTTTTGTTTGCCTGATGGAATTGCATGACAGCTGTCTCCAAAGTTTTATTTGTACTGTTTGACTGCGCTTGCACCTTCAACAAGCCAATAGAAAAAAATAAAATAAATAAATAACTACGCATAGTTAAAAAATATTATTAGGTATACCTTTATTTATCGTGTACTTAGAGTAAGTTATTTCTATAGTTCCTTTTTTATTTTTAAGGGCTTTTTGTTTAGCCGTTGGGTCTTCGTCTCCAAATTCTAGAGTAATACCATTAGGCAATTTATAATCTTTAGTGTTAAAACTAAAAATAATTTTACTAGCGAGCCCTTGTTTGGCATACTCACCATATTGCATGTTAATTTCATAGCTACCGTTTTCCTTAGTGGTAGTAGCGGTTTTATACACTAGGGCTTCTACGGGGTCAATCCATAAAGTAGAAATTACCCAGTCTAAATTATCATCTGTTGGAATTAATTTTATCACCGTTAAATTTTTCCCGTTCAAAACCTGTGTGCCTGAAGGGATAGTTGTATACTGCTTTGTATTTAATAAAGTATTAATAGTAAGCGATACCCCACCCCTTGGCAATAAGGAAATACCCCCTTCCTTTTTTACTTTTAATAAATTGGGCTTTTTAAAATATACTTTTACTTTTCCTAAAGAGGCCTTGATAAAAGAAACATCTGTTTTCATAACCCCTTCCGCCACATAGTCATTTACCTGTGCTAGTTTTTGACTAACTTTTTCTATTAAGGGATCGGCTTGCGCCATAGTTTGCATAGGCATACCTAAACCGCAAGCAAGTATTATACAAATTAATAAAATATTTTTTAAATTTATAGGGTGCATCTTAACTTAGTATATCTTTTTTCTTAATAATAATGATAGAGGCCGTTACAAATAAAATAATATGAAGGGTTAATACCATTAAAGAGGTTTTAATTTTAGGAATGTTTAAAATACTGCCTCTAATAGCCTCATTGTCTATATTCACTTTAATGTCAAAAAATTCTTTCCAATTATTCATATGAGTCGTGAATAAATAAGGCTTTACTATATTAAATAAAGGAATATTTAAAGTGCTTAAAATAGTAAAAAATACAATGGCACTCATGGTACCTACAATGGGCCCAATAGAATTACTTGATAAACTTGACATCAAAAAACCAAGGCTGGTAACGGTTAGCAAAGAAAAGCTAGCAAATACAAAGGCGCCTACATATCTCCATAAAACATCTGACTGTTCTATCAACACTACATAATTAGACTTCATTAAAAATAAATCGTCGGTGCCAAATATCCACATACTTGCAAATAGCGCTAAGAAGGCCAGCCATATTAAAAGCAAAATAGTATACATACTAGCTGCAATAAACTTAGCAATTACCCAATGGGTTCTGCTATAAGGCGTTGTAAATAATAAACGAAGCGTACCTAAATTGGCTTCACCTGAAATCATATCTGCGGCAATTAAGGCTACCAGCAAGGGCACATGCACTAATAATAATTGTAATAAAATATAACAAATTAAATAGCCATTTAATACTTTACCATCGACCGTTAAAGTATCATTAATATCCTTCATTAGAAACCCCGCATAAGCATCGCCATCAATTTTTAAACCAAATTGAATGACCACAATAAGTGCTGCTATAGCGCCAAAAGCAATATAGGTTCTTGGGCGTCTGAAAATTTTATATAATTCTATTTGTATAAGCGACCACATAACTAAGCGTTTGAAGTAATTTGTAAAAAATAATCTTCTAAAGAATTCTTGGTTTCAATACCCAAGACCGAAATCCCTGACTGGACAAGGCTTTCATTCAGCATAGGAATAGCAGTGGTTGGTAATTTTAAAAAGATACCTTCTTTTCTACTAAGTAAGTATTGACTAAAACTACCTGCCACAATAATTGACAAGGCCTTTACATCATCCAATGTTTTTATTTGTACAATTCTTTTTTCAGGATCTAATAATTCTTTAGTCACCCCTTCTACCATTTTTTTACCCTGATGTATAATTAATATTTGATGCGCCACTTGTTCTATTTCAGAAAGTAAATGAGAGGAAACAAAAACGGTCTTGCCTTCTTCTTTGGCTAAGTATTGAATTAAGCTACGAATATCGGCAATGCCTTGTGGATCTAAACCATTCGTAGGTTCATCTAAAATAATTAAGCTTGGATTATGCACCAGCGCAATGGCAATACCTAAACGCTGCTTCATACCTAATGAAAAGGTTTGTACTTTATCTTGGGAACGATGCGACAAACCTACTTGCTCTAAAGTTTTGGTAATATTTATAGCAGCTACTTTTTGCTTTCTTACTTTGGCAAATAATTGCAAGTGCTCTGTAGCCGTTAAATAAGGATATAAATCGGGCCTTTCAATAATGGCGCCCACCTGTTCCAATATAGAGGCTCTGTTTTTTTGGATGGACTTTCCAAATAGCTCAATACTACCACTACTTGGGTGAATCAAAGACAAAAGCATGCGAATGGTGGTGCTTTTACCCGAACCATTCTGACCCAAAAAGCCAAAGACCTGCCCAGCCTCTACTTCAAAGCTGAGATTGTCCACCGCTTTCAGTGTCCCAAAATTTTTACTAATATTTTCTACTTTAATAACTGCCATACTGAGATTATAACAAAAAACCCCAAACATAGTTCGGGGTTTTATATCAATTTAATATTAACGAATACTATTTGTATTGAGGGATGATGCTGTTGGCTAATTCTACCATTTGCTTCAATCCATCTTCAGGTAAGTTGCCTTTCTTAAATTCAGCAAGTACATTGGGTAATTTGTTAGTCATCTCTAATAAGAAATGAGCTTCGAATTCTTTTACCTTACGTACCGATACTTCTTTTATTAAACCATTTGTACCTAGGTAAATAATGGCTACTTGTTTCTCCACAGAGAATGGAGTGTACTGCGCTTGCTTTAAGATTTCCACGTTTCTAGCACCTTTATCAATTACCGATTTAGTAGCGGCATCTAAGTCACCACCAAATTTTGAGAAGGCTTCCAACTCACGGTATAAGGCCTGGTCTAATTTCAAAGTACCAGATACTTTTTTCATGGATTTAATTTGTGCATTACCACCTACACGACTTACAGAGATACCTACGTTAATCGCTGGACGAATACCCGCGTTAAACAAGTTACCTTCTAAGAAAATTTGTCCGTCGGTAATAGAAATTACGTTGGTAGGAATGTATGCAGAAACGTCACCCGCCTGTGTTTCAATAATAGGTAAGGCGGTAAGTGATCCTCCACCTTTTACTAAATGCTTAATAGAAGCTGGTAAATCGTTCATGTTTTTTGCTACTTCATCATTGGCAATAACTTTTGCAGCACGCTCTAATAAACGACTATGCAAATAGAATACATCACCAGGATATGCTTCACGTCCTGGAGGGCGACGTAATAATAAAGAAACCTCACGATAAGCCACCGCTTGCTTAGATAAATCGTCATAAACAATTAATGCTGGACGACCTGTATCACGGAAGAACTCTCCAATCGCTGCACCCGCAAATGGAGCGTAGAATTGAAGTGGAGCAGGATCTGCTGCTGGAGCCGCTACAATAATAGTATAAGCCATCGCACCATTGTCTTCTAATGTTTTCATCACACCTGCAATCGTAGATGCTTTTTGACCAATGGCTACATAAATACAATACACTGGCTTACCTGCATCAAAAAATTCTTTTTGATTGATAATGGTATCCACGCAAATAGCGGTCTTACCTGTTTGACGGTCACCAATGACTAACTCACGTTGTCCACGTCCAATAGGAATCATTGCATCGATTGCCTTGATACCTGTTTGTAATGGTTCTTTAACTGGCTCACGGAAAATTACCCCTGGCGCTTTACGCTCCAATGGCATTTCATATAAGTCACCTTTAATAGGGCCCTTACCATCGATAGGCTCTCCTAATGTATTAATAACACGACCTGTAAGACCATCTCCTACTTTAATAGAAGCAATCTCTCCAGTTCTTTTTACTTTATTACCTTCTTTGATACCTTTACTATCACCCATCAATACCACACCCACATTGTCTTCTTCTAGGTTAAGCGCAATGGCTTTAGTGCCATTCTCAAATTCAACTAACTCACCACTTCTAACACCATTCAAACCATATACACGGGCAATACCATCACCCACCTGTAGTACAGTTCCTACTTCTTCTAAATCTGCTGAAGCATTAAAGTTGCTTAATTGTTGTCTAAGAATCGCCGAAATTTCATCTGGTTTAATGTCCGCCATAACAGTCTATTTTAATGTATGATTATTTATATTTTACTAATGAACTCGTTGTTCAAAAATTGTTTTTTAATGTCTTTTAAATCTCTGGCAATACTAGCGTCTACTAAATTATTATTAAACTCTAGTACAAAACCACCAATTAAACTTTCGTCTGTTTTAGTAGTTAGTTCAATGGTTTTAAAATCAGCAGCTGATTTTACTTTTTGCTCGATTGATTTTTTAATTTCTTCACTTACCGCTACTGCTGTAGTTAAAGTAACTTGATGAATTCCTTTAATAGCATTGTACTGCTCAATAAAGGCAGTAGCCATTTCCGGTAATTCTAATTCTCTTCCTTTTTTAACCAATAGCACCGTGAAAGAATTGGTTAATACCCCTACTTTATTTTTAAGCACTTCATTAATGATGCTATTTTTTTGATCGGCTTTAATAATTGGACTGCGTAACATATTTACAAAATCGCTACTGGCATGGCATACTTCATGAATGTATTTCATATCAGCATACACGGCCTCTAATTGGCCTTGCTCTGTGGCTAAATCTAATAAGCTCTTTGCGTATCTACCTGCTAAACGTGCGTTGGGCATTTTTTAAAATTTAGTTTAACTTAACTCCGTCTGCTAATTGCTTAATATAGGTTTCTTGTTCTGCTTTATTCGTAAGCTCGCGTCTTAATACTTTCTCAGCTACTTCCACCACTAAGCTACCCACTTGGTTTTTCACTTCCGTTAAGGCTGCATTTTTTTGTTGGTTAATAGCTACTTGTGCATCTGCCACAATTCTTTCATATTCAGACTTCGCTTTATCCTTTGCTTCTGCTATCATTTTCTCTGAAGCTTCTTTAGCTTCTTTGATAAGGGTAGCTCTTTCCTCTCTCGCTTTAGCTAACAATGCTTCATTTTCATTTTGCATAGCAGTTAAATCTGCTTTCATTTTGTCTGCCTTGGCTAAAGAATCCTCAATGCCTTTCTCTCTATCAGAGATGGCTTTCAACATAGGCTTCCAAGCAAACTTGCCTAATACAACAAGTAGGCCAAGAAAGGCAACAGTATTCCAGAATACCAATCCGATATCTGGTAACACTAATGGGTTTATTTCTAAAAACATAATCCTTAATTTATCTTAATGATTTAAAATTCTTTATCTACAATCTTTTCTTTTAAAATCTTTTTCTACAACGCTTTGTTTAAAAAATTATAGGCCCTTCGCCCTGTGCTAGGGCCTATAATGCTTTGGGAAATCTTTTGATAGATTATCCGTTCCCCAATAGGGCAACCACCACCGCAAATAAGGCTACGGCCTCAACGAAGGCAGCCATTACGATCATGTTAGAACGAATATCATTCACTGCTTCTGGTTGACGAGCAATACTTTCTACCGCTCCTTTACCAATTAGACCGATGCCAATTCCAGCACCGATAGCAGCTAATCCAGCGCCGATTGCGGCAACACTTCCTACTACCATTTTTTTACGTTTTAATTGTTATTGAAAAAAAATTTATAAATATTATTAATGATGTGCTTGATCATGATGTCCTTCCTCTGATGCCATTCCAATATACATTGCAGTAAGCATGGTAAAAATATAAGCTTGTAAAAAAGCAACTAGCAATTCTATCAAGAATATAAAAATTACAAAAGGCACTGCTACTGCAGCTGCATATACTGTTTTGAAAATAAATATTAAACAAACCAAACTCAATACCAAGATATGACCCGCCGTAATGTTTGCGAAAAGTCGAATCATTAAAGAAATAGGTTTATTAAATACCCCAATTAATTCAATAGGTGCTAAAAATAATTTCATAGACCAATGCATACCAGGCATCCAGAAAATATGCTCCCAATAGTTTTTATTAGAACTTAAATTCACCACGATAAAAACACAAACGGCTAAAGTCATAGTGAAAGCAATATTACCACTCACATTCGCACCGCCTGGGAAAATAGGAATTAAGCCTAAAAAATTATTCGTTAATATTAAAAAGAAAATAGTTAATAAGAAAGGCATGTACTTTGCATAACGCTTGGCCCCAATATTGGGAAGCGCAATTTCATCTCTTACAAATAAAACAATAGGCTCCATAAAAGACTGAAGTCCCTTAGGGGCTGAAGTAATTCCCGTTTTCTTATAAGCGCCTGCAGCAGTTAATATCACCAACAATAAAACAATAACTGATATAAATAAACTAGCTACGTTTTTAGTAATAGAGAAATCCCATAATTTTTTACTGGCTTCTACATCTACTTCACCCGCTGCGTTTAGAATTTTAGCCTTGCCTTCTACTAATTTGTAATTAAAGTTTCCTTTGTAAACTGCTGGCTCATGATGTTCGTCAATTAGTTTTGCAGAAGAAAAAACTTCAAAGCCTGCTGGTGTATATAAAATAACAGGTAAAGAAATAGAGGTATGACCCCATAAATGCCAGCTATGGTCATCCTTGATATGCTCCAAAATTGTTTGGGTTACATTAAAGCTACCTTCTTCTTTTGCAGCAGCTTCTTTTTCATTCGCAAATAAAGGAGTAGCATTTAATAAGAAAATACTTAGGAAACTGACTATCAATAGGGGTTTAAGGCGCTGAAGGACCATACGAATTTCAAAATTTGCTGCAAAGATAGGAAATAAGCATCTGAAATTGAATAAATTTAAAGAGAAATTGTAGGTAAAAATGGAAATTTGAATTGATTCTAAGAACTTGAAAATCAATGTCTTATATGCCAGTCATTTTTTTCTGTGCAGCAAACTGCATTTCACTCAATTTTGCATAAAAACCACCTATAGCTAAAAGCTCATTATGCGTGCCCATTTCCATCATTTCTCCCTTGTCTAAAACAATGATTTTAGAGGCTTTGCGGATAGTAGAAAGGCGATGGGCAATTACTATAGAAGTTCGACCCTTAATTAAAGTTTCAATAGCTTTCTCAATAAGCTGTTCACTTTCGGTATCAATAGAAGAAGTGGCTTCGTCTAAAATTAATATAGATGGGTTGTATAATAAAGCCCTGATAAAACTGAGTAATTGTCTTTGGCCTAAACTTAAGGTAGCCCCTCTTTCCATGACTGGATAATCATAGCCGCCAGGAAGTTGCATGATAAAATCGTGCATACCAATCATCTTAGCCGCTTCATGCACTTGCTGTTTTGAAATACTAGTATTACGCAGTGTAATATTATCATACACCGAGCCTGAAAATAAAAATACATCTTGCAATACCACTCCAACAGAAGCGCGTAAACGACCTAGTGCAAAAGATTCTATAGGATGATCATCTAATAATATATTTCCTGATTGATAAGGATACAAACGATTGAGTATACTTATAATGGAAGTTTTACCAGAACCTGTTTGTCCCACGAGTGCAATGGTTTCACCCGCTTGCACTGTAAAATTTATATTCTTTAAAACAAAATTAGGCTCGTTATAAGCAAAAGAAACATTTTTAAATTCTATTTTACCTTGTATTTTTTCAGGTGCATAGGTTCCTTCATTCAATGTAACATCTTTATTGTCTAAAATCTTAAATACGCGCTCGGCCGCCACCATACCCATTTGTAGCACATTGAATTTATCGGCAATCATTCGAAGGGGTCTAAAAATTTGATTTAAAAATAAAATGAAGGCTACTAATAAACCCGCATCTAAAGATCTATCTGCCACCCACCATACAATTAAACCAATACTTAAAGCTAAAACTACTTCCACTACAGGAAAGAAAACCGAATAAGCAAAAATGGCTCTTATATTGGCTTGCTTATGTCCTTCGTTAATTCTAGTAAACTTAGACATTTCCTTTTCTTCTGCCGCAAAAGTTTGCACCACTTGCATACCAGAAATATGTTCTTGCACAAAAGCATTTAAAGCAGCCACTGCATTTCTTACTTGTATAAAACTTTTATTAACGCTTTCTTTAAAATAATAAGTTGCCACCATCATAATAGGAAAAGGGATCAAACAAATCAATGTCAATTTCCAATCTATCACAAACATAGTGGCAAGGGTTACTATAATAGTAAGTAAGTCTGCAAGAATAGGAATAAGCCCATCAGAAAAAATATCATTAATACTTTCAATATCATTAATGGTGCGTGTGGTTAAAGTGCCAATGGGTGTTTTATCGAACTGGCGCATTTCCCAATGCATAATTTTATTATATACTTTATTGCGTAAATCTCTAATGACTTGCTGACCCAACCATGCCATACCAAAAGTGAAAAAGAAGCGCATGATGGTTTCAAAAATGATAAAGGCCACCTGAAATAAAGTAATAGATAAGATAAGATGTATCACCGATTCAAAAGCATTGCCTGGTAAAAACCAATTCACCCAAAAAGGCAGGTTCACCGTTTTCCCAATAGCCGCATTCACTGTGGCCTGAATTAAATAAGGCCTGACCGGGGTGGTAAAAGCAAGAATGATGGACAGAAAAACAGATGCCAAAAACACAAAGCGGTAGGGCTGTACAAACGAAAAAACGCGTTTTAAAAGCGATAATTGAAATATTTTCTTGGGTTCTTTGCTGGGCATAGCGGATCAAAGTTACACTATCTGTTTGTTCTTTGTAAAAATCCTAGCGCTTTTACGTATTTTCGTAAGAAGATGGAAGCCTTGAATATCAATACCAATGCTGAGATTGTAACAAATTACAATTTAGATGAAGAACAAGAAAAAAAAGAAATTGTTCGTCATTATCGTGCATTATTAAGGGCACTAAGAGAAAAATTAAAAAAAGGAGATAAGGAGTTACTTCGAACTGCATTTGAGATGGCCGCAGATGCGCATAAAACCATGCGTAGAAAAAGTGGTGAGCCTTATGTATTGCACCCACTTGCCGTGGCCATGATTTGTGTCGAAGAAATAGGCCTGGGCGTAAGAAGTACTATTTGTGCTTTATTACATGATACAGTAGAAGACACCAATATTGCGCTTGACGATATTAAAAGTGAATTTGGAAATGAGATTGCTAAAATTGTAGATGGCTTAACGAAGATATCTACGGTGATGGATACCAATAGTAGTCAGCAAGCAGAAAATTTCAAAAAAATTCTACTCACCCTTACCGATGACCCCAGAGTTATTTTAATTAAGCTAGCAGACAGGCTGCACAATATGCGCACATTGGATGCGATGAAACAAGAGAAGCAATTAAAAATTGCCTCTGAAACCATTTGGGTATACGCGCCTCTTGCACACCGTATGGGTTTATACAATGTAAAAACCGAACTAGAGGATTTGTCCATGAAATATATGGAGCCTGCCATATACAAAGAGATTGCTAAAAAATTAGCAGAAACAAAAAGAGAACGTACAAAATATATCAATGAATTTATTCGTCCTTTAAAAGAAAAATTAACGGCCGCTGAATTTGACTTTGAAATTCAAGGGCGCCCTAAAAGCATTCATTCTATTTGGAATAAAATAAAAAAGAAAGAAGTAAGCTTTGAAGAAGTGTATGATTTATTTGCCATTCGCGTTATTTTAAATGCTGACTTAGATAAAGAAAAAGAAGATTGTTGGAAAGTGTATTCCATGATCACCGATGAGTATAGCCCTTCTCCGGAAAGACTAAGAGACTGGTTAAGCAATCCAAAGAGTAATGGTTATGAAGCCTTACACACCACGGTAATGGGACCGCAGGGTAAATGGGTAGAAGTGCAAATTAGAACGAAGAGAATGAATGAGATTGCCGAAAAAGGTTTGGCAGCGCATTTTAAATACAAAGAAGGTTCTCAAAACGAAGACCGATTCGATAAATGGTTTGTGCAAATTAGAGAAGCCCTAGGTAATCAGCAAGACGAAGGCATTGATTTTTTACAAGACTTTAAAACCTCTTTTTTAGCGGAAGAAATTTATGTGTACACGCCAAAAGGGGAGGTAAAAATGCTTCCTATTAATAGTTCGGCCTTAGACTTTGCTTTTTATATACATACGGCCATTGGTTCTAAATGTATAGGTGCCAAAGTGAATCATAAGCTCGTACCTATTAGCCATAAATTAAGAAGTGGGGACCAAATTGAAATTATTACGAGTAATAAGCAGAAGCCTTCTGAAGACTGGTTGAGCAGTGTGGTGACGGCCAAGGCTAAAAATAGTATTAAAGATGCTTTAAGAGAAGAGAAGAAAATAATTGCAGAAGAAGGTAAATATTCATTGCAAAGAAAATTAGAAGGCATTGGCGCTTTATACAATACGTATAATATTGACCAAGTCATGTTTTACTATAAATTATCCAGCCATCTAGATCTTTTATTTAAAATAGCCACTAAAACCATTGATTTAAAAGAATTAAAATTATTTCAAGTTATTGGAGATAAAATTGAAGCGCCTAAGCCAGTGAATCTGAGTCCTGAAATAAACTTGGAAAACCCCGCCCTAAAAGCAGCCTCCAAAAAGGATTCTGAATTAATTATTTTTGGAGAGTCCAGTGACAAGATTAAATACACTTTAGGTAAATGCTGCAACCCTATTCCCGGGGACGATGTATTTGGATTTGTGAGTACAGGCAAGGGCTTAATTATTCATCGTAACAACTGTCCCAATGCCACTCAGCTTTTGGCGAATTATGGTCATAGAGTAGTGAAAACCAAGTGGGCTAAAAATAAAGAGATCTCCTTCCTAACGGGTCTTAGTATCATTGGCCTAGACGATGTTGGGGTGGTGAATAAAATTACCAATATTATAAGTGGAGAGTTAAAAATTAATATAGCCGCCCTCACGATTGAATCCACAGAAGGCTTATTCAAAGGCACTATTAAAGTGTATGTCCACGATAAGGACGAATTGGAAGAATTAGTGACTAGAATTAAGTCATTAAACGGTATTCAACAAGTTATGCGATTTGACACCGAAACTGTGTAAAAGTTGAGCTAATTATTTTGGGTTTAAATAGGTAATAAACTTGCCAAGACTTATTTTTGCTCTCTCAAATACTCAAATATGGTAGATGTAATTTTAGGCCTCCAATGGGGCGATGAAGGAAAAGGAAAGATTGTAGATTATTTCGCTCCTAACTACGACATCATTGCGCGTTTTCAAGGTGGACCCAATGCAGGCCATACCTTATATGTAAATGGCACTAAAATGGTTTTACATCAAATACCTTCTGGTATATTTCACCAAGATAAAATTAATATTATAGGTAATGGAGTGGTACTTGATCCCGTTACATTAAAAAAAGAATGCGATGCGGTGTCCGCCATGGGTGTGGATGTAAAAAAGAATTTATTTATCTCTGAGAGAACCAATATTATTATTCCTTCTCACCGTGCATTAGATAAAGCCTCTGAACTAGCCAAGGGAGAGAGTAAAATTGGATCTACTTTGAAAGGAATAGGCCCAGCCTATATGGATAAGACGGGTCGTAATGCCTTAAGAGTAGGCGATCTATTAAACAAGAACTTCATTAGCAAGTATATTACTTTAAGAATGAAGCATCAGAAGATTTTAGATAGTTTTAATTTCAACGAAGATATTAGTGAAATGGAAACTGAGTTTTTTGAAGCCTTAGAGTTTCTAAAAACCATGAATATTATTAATTGCGAATATTTTATTAACGATCAAATTTCAAAAGGCAAAAAAGTACTAGCCGAAGGCGCACAAGGTTCTATGTTAGATATTGACTTTGGTACCTTTCCTTTTGTGACTTCTTCTAATACTATTTCTGCAGGTGTATGTACTGGCTTAGGTATTGCGCCTAAATTAATCAATGAAGTATTTGGTATTACAAAGGCTTATTGTACAAGAGTAGGTAGCGGTCCCTTCCCTACCGAATTACATAATGAGGTGGGTGAAGAGTTAAGAAAACTAGGTAGCGAATTTGGAGCTACTACCGGCAGGCCAAGAAGATGCGGCTGGATTGACCTAGTGGCGCTTAAATATACTTGCATGATCAATGGTGTAACACAAATTATTATGACCAAGGCCGATATTCTAGATACTTTTAAAGAATTAGAACTAGGTATCGCTTATGAAATGGAAGGTAAAGAGATAGATTATGTTCCTTTTCAGTTAGTAGGCACTCCAGTGGCCCCTATTTGGAAGAAAATGCAGGGATGGAATATCGATACTACTAAAATGAAGAATGAGAAAGAATTACCTGCTACTATGAAAACCTACATAGACTTTATTAATAAATATTTAGGTGTTCCTGTAAAATATGTTTCCAACGGACCAGGAAGAGACCAAATCGTACATATCTAATTTTAATTATATTAAAACTGCGTAAAAACTTAATACAAGTATTTTAAAAAAAAGGCTCATTTTTTTTGGTAAATACAATTTTGAGTTGAAATTTTACATTGTTAATTTTATAATTACCTATGGCATTAAAAACTATCAAAGAAAAAAAGGCTGCTGCACCAAAAAATGGTGTTTTGAAAGCAGAGAAAGCAAGTAAATCAGCTGCGAAGAAAAAAGACGTAGACGATGATGACTTGGACGAAGAAGAAGAGGTGAATGATGATTGGGAAAAGACAGAAGAAGATACTAGCTGGGATCCTGACTTCGAAGAATTTGATCTACCTAAAAAAGCTTCTAAAAAACCAGGTAAGTTTAAGGCAGGTGACGAAGACGATGACTTTAATTTGAATGATGATCTCAAAGATATTGACGACGATGATTTATTTGACGATAAAGATGAATTAGAAGACGATTTTTAACTTACACTGCTCTCTATACTTTATTATTCATCTGCTCTTTCGAAAAGCTTAATAAGCCTGCCTCATTAAAACTAGCACTCATTACTTGTAAGCCAAATGGCATACCATTACTATGCGTAAATAAGGGAATAGATATGGCGGGTATACCTACCAAATTCGCATACACTGTATAGATATCTGCTAAAAACATTTCAGTAGCTGAATGATTATGCTCTCCTAAGCCAAAAGCTGTGGTGGGCACAGTAGGCGATAGTATTAAATCATATTTTGAAAACACGGCACTCGTTAAGTCCACTAGTTTTTGTCTTACTTGTTGCGCCTTGGTAAAATAGGCATCGAAATAACCAGCGCTTAAAACAAAACTACCTAGTAAAATTCTTCTTTGCACTTCTTCGCCAAAACCTTCTGTTCTCGTTTTTTTATATAAGTCATTCAAATCAGCAATGCTTTGTTTAGTTCTATGTCCAAACTTAATACCATCAAATCTTGATAAATTACTGGAAGCCTCTGCCGTAGTGAGTACATAATAAGTGGGCACCAAATAAGATAATAAAGAGAAATCAATGGCTTCTACGATATACCCCTTGGCCGTCAAGTCATTTAAATAGCTTTCTATTTTTGTTTTAATTTCTGGGTCTAGGCCCGGATGAAAAAGTGTTTCTTTAAAATAGGCAACTTTTTTAGGGCTAGTTGTCTTCTCTATTTCTTTACGCTCTATTAATTTACTATAAGGTGGAACAGGTTTACTGGAAACCGTGCTATCAAATTCATCTTCCCCTGCCATCACTTCTAAAACAAGGGCAGCATCTTCAATGGTTTTTGAAAATATACCTATTTGATCAAAGGAAGAGGCATAGGCAATTAAACCATAACGAGAAATGCGTCCATAACTTGGTTTTAATCCCACCACTCCGCAAAAGTCTGCAGGTTGTCTTACAGAACCACCTGTATCGGATCCAATACTAATCATAGATAAACCAGCTTGCACAGCAACTGCTGATCCTCCTGAAGAACCACCAGGTACTTTTGAAATATCTATGGCATTTTTTACAGGACCATAAGCAGAATTTTCATTGCTAGAGCCCATGGCAAATTCATCGCAGTTCTGACGCCCAATAATAATAGCACCTTCATCCAACAATTTTTGAATGGCTGTGGCTGTATAAACAGCAGTATAATTTTCTAAGATTTTAGAAGCAGCACTTACTGCATGTCCTTTATAAGAAAGTACATCCTTGATCCCTATAACAACTCCGTGTAATTTTCCTAGCCTTTTACCTTGCTTTGCTGCTGCATCTAATATAGCAGCTTGCGCTAAGGCTTCTTTAGAAAACACTTCTAAGTAGACATTTAAATTTGCATGTGCAGTAATTTGATCCAAGTAATATTTTACCACTTGGACACAAGTTGTGTGCGCTGCATTTAATGCAGTATGGTAGTCTTTGATGGAAGTAAACCGAAACAAAGGCTAGTAAATTAAAGGATAAAAAATAGAATAGACAGACGTCTTTAAAAAAGATATAAAATGAACTATAAAAAGAAAAAATAAAAACTAAGCAGGTTTTTCGTCTTTTTCTTTAATGCCATCTTCGATCTCTTTTTTCACGTTGTTTTTAGCATCGTTGAATTCGCGAATACCCTTTCCTAATCCACGCATGAATTCAGGGATTTTACGTCCGCCAAACATTACTAAAACAACCACACCAATAATTAATAATTCTTGAAATCCTAAGTTGCCCATAATCTTAAATTTAGAAGTTTAAAGGTAAGGTAATTATAAAATAGAAAAGCAGTATTTTTTATGAATTACACCTATGAATAGCTAATTATTTGTTACAAAAAAGCCCCGATTTCATAGGTATGAAATCGGGGCTTTGTATAGTTTACTAGTGGTATACTAGAATCTTTTTTCTTTAATACGAGCACTCTTACCGCTTCTTTCGCGTAAGTAGTACAATTTAGCACGACGTACTTTACCAGACTTATTCAACAAAATACCATCGATATTAGGTGATAAGAATGGGAATAGACGCTCAACGCCCACTCCATCAGAGATTTTACGCACTGTGAAAGAGGCAGTTGCGCCTGTTCCTTGTGTTTTAATTACATCTCCACGGAAACTTTGGATACGCTCTTTACCACCCTCTACAATTTTGTAGTTTACGGTAATATTATCACCAGCTTTGAAGGCTGGATAGTCTTTTTTTGCGGTCAATTGCTCGTGTACAAATTTTACTGCTTCGCTCATAATACATTGTTTTTGCGGACGGCAAAGGTAGGAGAACCCACCTTATAATCCAAATTATTTGATCCAAAATTAATAATCGCCTATCTGGCAATGTTCACAGCCCTTTTCTCCCTGATAACGGTTACTTTAATCTGACCAGGGTAAGTCATCTCAGTTTGTATTTTTTGGGCTATTTCGAAGCTCAATTGATCAGAACTCGCATCCGTTACCTTTTCAGCCTCTACAATGACTCTTAACTCGCGACCCGCTTGAATCGCATAAGCTTTTTCTACCCCTGTGTAGTTCATGGCTAAGTTTTCTAAGTCCTTGATTCTCTGAATATACTGTTGCATAATCTCTCTTCTTGCTCCTGGTCTCGCACCGCTAATCGCGTCACAAGCCTGGATAATCGGAGAAATCACATATTCCATTTCCATTTCATCATGGTGGGCCCCAATGGCATTCACCACCGCTGGGTTTTCCCCGTATTTCTCAGCTAGTTTTGCCCCTAATAAGGCATGGCTTAACTCCGTTTCTTCGTCAGGTACTTTACCTATATCATGTAATAGACCTGCTCTTTTCGCCAATTTTGGATTTAATCCTAGTTC